>JAAWCD010000001.1 GCA_022793095.1 Oscillospiraceae bacterium
CGGTTGAGCATGTCATGCACTTCGGTCAGAGCGCCCTCAGCGGTCTGCACGAGGCTGATGCCGTCCTTGGCGTTCTTCTGCGCGGTCTCCAGACCGGTGATCTGAGCGCGCATCTTCTCGGAAATCGCCAGACCGGCGGCGTCGTCGCCGGCGCGGTTGATCTTGTAGCCGGAGGACAGCTTTTCCAGGTTGGACTTCATCGCGGAGACGTTGTTGGTGTAGTTGCGGTAGGCGTTCATCGCCATAATATTGTGTTGAATTCTCATTTTCTTGCTTCCTTTCAATAAAATGAATTTTGGGCTTGCTGCCGGCGTGCCGGTGCATCCGTGCTCCGGCACTGGGTGGAGCGCCGCCCGGTTCCTGCTCCGTGGCCTTTGGGCGCATGAACCGTTTGGCGCGGTACTCTATTTCAGCCGGTTCGCGCAACCGGGTGAAAACAATTTCATTTCGCGAGCTCTTCTTCCCACACGGCGGGAATAATGCGGTCCAGCTGGGTCCGCAGAATGGCCGCCGCCTCTCCGGATCCGCTCCGGTCCAGCTGGTCCATGACCTGCTTCATAACCCGGACCGCCCGTTCCCGGTCGTCGTTCCAGCGGAAAAACTGATCCCGTCTGCTCCGCGCCCGCTTTTTGGGCGGGGGTTCCAGACAGGCGGGCCGCTCCGCGCCCTCCCGCTCCAGCACCTCGCCGCGGACAATGGGAATGCTCCGCTCGGCGTGGACCGCAAGGTCGGCGTGGCCTCCGGCCACCCGCATCAGCTGAACCACAATTTTTCCGTCAATCGTCAGATACTCGTCAGGCGTCAGCGTTAATTTCAGCATGGTATTCCTCCTGACCGCACAGGCCCGGCTCAGCGTTCTTCCCCTTCTTTTCGTTCAGGAAAAGAAGGGAAAATCCGTTCCAGCTTTTCCCGCAGGACCTGAACCTCCTCGCTGTCGCCCATCCGGCCCAGGACCTGGCGCAGCTCGGCCAGCGCCTGCTTTTTGGCGCGGTTCCAGGGGAGCTGCCGCACATAACGGGGAGATTTGCCCCGCACACAGGCGGGCCGCTCGCCGCCCTGCCGCTCCAGCACCTCGCCGCGGACAACAGGGATTGTCTGGGGCGCGTGGATCATCAGATGAACCCGTTCTCCATTCAGCCGGTCAAATTGCACGACTGTGCTGTGGTCAACCGTAAAATAGTCGCCGGGCCGCATAGAAATACAAAGCATGCTCACCATCTCCTTAATTTGTTCCGGCCCAATCCTGCGGGCCTCCGGTTCTGTCAGCCGGCGTTCTGCTCCTTCCGCATGACCGCGCTGTAAAAGGTCCCGCGGGCCATACCGCAGGCGGATGCCGCCTGCTGGAGGGAGACCCGGCCTTCCCGCCACGCCTGGTGGAGCTCGTCAAAGTTCTCCGGCACAGGCTTGGCTGTGCGCCCGAAGTGGACGCCCTTGGCCTTGGCCTCCGCGATTCCCTCCGCCTGCTTCCGGCGCCGCTCCTCCCGCCTCCGCTGGTCGGCGGCGGCCAGGAACAGCTCTGAAACAAAGTCGCTCAGCAGTTCCTTTCCCTGGGCGGCATCCACCGCCGAGAGGTCGGAAATAATTTCTCCCGCCAGCCGCTTCAGCTTTGCTTGAAGCTGTTCCTGGCTCACGGACATCTGTTCAGAAATGCAGGCCATGGCGGTCCTCCTTAGACGTGCGGGCTGGAAGCGTGTCGAAGATGTGCAAATGGTATACTTTTTGCACATATTTTGACAGATTTTGAAAAAGTTCAAAAATTTTTGTCAAAGGCTTAATTTTCAGGATAAAACAACCGAAATAGTAAGTGTAAGATTCCTGAACGCACTGCTTTTGGGCGCGGGCAAAAAGTATGCTTTTTGCCCGCGTTGTTGGCGGAAAAGTTGCAAAAAAAGCCTGTTGGAGCTTCCAACAGGCTTTTTTCTTATGAAATTTTCTCGCCGCATGATTGAGAAGGGGAAATTTGTTCTAAAATATCTGTTGTCACATTCAAATTCAGTCTGTTTCAAAGGAGGTTTATGTCATGTCGGGAACCATGTATGGCTATGTGCGGGTATCCACAAAGGAGCAAAAAGAGGACCGGCAGCTTATCGCGATGCGGGAATTTGGGATTCTGGCGAAGAATATTGTGGTTGAAAAGCAGTCCGGCAAGGATTTCGCGCGGCCCCAGTACCAGGCGCTGGTGGAGCGTCTGGCCGCCAGGGATGTGCTGGTGGTCAAGAGCATTGACCGTCTGGGCCGGAACTACGATGAGATTCTGGAACAGTGGCGCAGCCTGACCAAGGAGCGGGAAATCAGAATTGTGGTCTTGGACATGCCTCTGCTGGACACACGGGAGGGACGGGACCTGACGGGAACGCTGGTGGCTGACATTGTGCTTCAGCTTTTGAGCTACGTAGCCCAGAAGGAGCGGGAGTTCCTCCGCCAGCGGCAGGCGGAGGGGATTGCCGCGGCGAAGGAGAAGGGCATCCGTTTCGGCCGGGAACGGCTGCCCATGCCGGGAGCGTTTGAGGAGCTGGCACAGAGGTGGTGGGACGGTGAGATATCCACGGCACGGGCTGGGGAACTGCTGGGCATCTCCAGATACACTTTTTCACGCCGGGCCAGGGAGTGGGGCGCGTCCGAAGGGCTCACCCATCGGATTGCATATTAGCGCGGGCAGCAAGGGCGGCTATGCACTGGAGGTTGCCGCACGGTTCAAAATATCTGTGGGTCAGATGATGGACATTTTGAGCAGTTGATGAAAAAATATCAGGGCAGCTCCACCTGAAAGATGGAGCTGCCCTGATGTTTTCATGGAAATCTTTTGCGCCTGCCTCTTAAGCCTCAGCCGGGAGCTGGCCGTCCTCAGGCACCGGGCCGCCCGGACCCATCGGGCCGCCCGGGCCCATTGGACCGTCTGTCATCGGACCATTGCCGGATTCTGGCTCTCCAACCAGGGCAATCAGCATCGTCTTCGCTTCCGCAGTGCTGACTGTGCCCTTGGGGGCCAGCATGGTGTCCGTGACGCCCTTCATCACTTCGACTGCCAGAGACCACTGCATGGCCTCCGCTGCGTAGCCGCTGAGCTCCCCTGCGTCCATGTAGCCAGACAGATCCGCCCGGCCCCCGGCGTCCAGTTCCTTCAAAACCGCGTAGCGGTAGAGAATCGCGGCCATCTGCTCCCTGGTCACCAGGTCGTCAGGGCCGAACTTGCCGCCGCCATAGCCCTTCATAATGCCGTTAGCAGAGGCCCAGGCCACAGCGGAGGTCAGGTCTCCGCTCACGTCAGAGAAGCTCCCGCCGCTGGCGCCGGGCGCCTCCTCCATATCGTACAGCAGAGCGGCAATCTCGCCCCGGCTGGCCCCGGTGGAAATGAGTTCCCCGCCCGCCGGCGTCACAACAATGCTGCCCCGGTAGGTGGTTCCCGCCACAGGCACAAGCTCCGTGCCCGCCACGCTCACCGTGCCGTTCAGCACAGCGCCTTCTTCCACCGTCAGCCCGGTGAGACAACAGGTTTCGGTCACATTCCAAACCGATTCACCGGACAAGGTAAGGGAAAGGGCCGTGTTTGCCACTGGCTCCAGAACGTTCTGGTCAATGACGCCCACAATATCCCGGTCCGAAACACTGCTGCCCGTATTTCCACCGTTTCGGAAGGTGGGGGTCGCCGTGCTGATCGCGCCGGTCAGCGTGGCGTCCGTCAGGGTGACGCTCATGGGAATCTTGGGAAGGGACTGAAGCAGGTCGCCAGTCAGTTCCGTATTGGCGACAGCCACGCTGATGGCCTCGTTTCCGGTTTCACCGCCGCCAGCCATCTTGTCATCGTTGACGACCGCCTGGAGAATCGGGCCGTCTGTGACCTGGATGGAAGCGCCGTCGGAAATCTCAATGCTGGAGGCCCGCTCCTTCACCAGAATACCCGCGTATTTGGCGGAAATGGTGCTGTGATCGGTGACCACAATGCTGGACACCGCGCCCATGCCCTGGTGGTTCACAATGCCGAACCGGTTGGATGTGATGGTCGAGCCGTTCGTCAGCCGGGCGGACCCCTCCGCAGCCACGATGACGCCCATGCCGTTGTCCACCACCACGTCGGTGCCGTCCAGCACGTCCCAGATGTGGCCAATGGCGTAAGCGCCGTAGCCAGCGTTGGACACCTCAATGTAGCAGCCATTCAGATTCATGTAAACCGGCGCCTCCGCTGTGGCTTTTATGTCGTCGCTGCCCATCGCGCCCCAGGAATCAGCATAAATCTTGCAGTTGGTGTAGGTGACGTTTGCGCTATCCACCACGTTGTTGGACCGGTTGTTGCCGTAAACGCCCAGACCGGCGGGTGGAACCGCCATGCCGGCGGTGGGAATCTGGACATCCTCCAGAACGCCTTCCTCCTCCGACCAGAGAGATTTTGTGTGAACCTCGCAGTTCTCCACGGTCATCGCCGCGTTGTCTCCAGCGAAGAAGGCTCCGCGCAAGGCGCCTTCCGTCACAATAGTGCAGTTCTTGACCGTCACCTTGGCGTTGTCCACGGCGGCCACCGCTACGCCGATGCCGGTAAAGTCGTTGCCGCCGTTGCCGGTCAGGGTGATTGTGACGTTCTCAATGGTGTATTCCGCCTCGCCGCCCACGCGGATGCCGCCGAAGTAGTGGCCTTCCGACGTGATGGAGCCTCCGCTGGCCTGCTTTTCGTCGTAGGTCACGCCTACCAGCGCGGCGGTGACGGACTCGTCCGTCCGAATTCCCTCGGTGCCGATGGACAGGGCGGCGGTCATGGTCTGGGTGGTTTCCTGGCCGTGGCTGGAGTAGATGTCCTCAATCCGCTGCACACAGGTCAGGGAAGCGCTGCCCTCATAGGTGCCGGGCAGCAGCTCTTTCTGGATGCCGTCTACGGTCAGAACGGGCTCCCAGCCTTCCTCCGCGGCCGAAATCACCGCTCCGTCAGCGATAATCAGACCGTTCGGATAGATTTTGCTTTCCTTCAGCGCCACCGTTCCGCTCAACGTTTCCGGTCCCGCCGCCAGCGAGGCTGTCCCCAGCCCCGGCAGCAGCAGCGCCATGATGATGAGCAGGGCGAGCAGCCGGTTTCCTTGTTTTCTCATGCCGTTTCCTCCTTGTATCTCTTTTGGATGCCGCTTATCCCTCATTTAAACGGGATCCTAACCCTCCGCTGGACGCCGCCTTCACGCGGCGTTCCGCTTTGGCTTGGTTTTATTATAAACGCCGCAAAAATAGAATACAACGGTCCATATACCAAATCTTTCCCCCTGAAAAACGACGTCTGTGCACAGTGAGGCAGCTGCGGCATGGGGTAGACTGGGGGGAGAATGACGGCTGGCATTACCCTTCGGCTTTTTTGAGGAAGATAATCCAGTACACCCGCTGGCGTGGATGGGACAGTTTGTTGGACTTTTCCCCGAGAGTCACTCCATATACTCGGGGCGTTGGGAGAGCAAGTCTGTCAGAGACGCCGCAAAGCTGGGAATCAGCGTATTCTGAGCATCCTCCCTCCAATAGGCAGCAATCGGAACATCAGCCGCTGGAATACAGCTGAGCTCACAACTCGCCATACCCCGCTGGGCCAGGTGCGGCAGGTGACGGCTTGGGAGCAGCGTGACGCCCATCCCACATTCCAGCTGCATAAAGAGGTCCCGCAGGCTAAGGCAGAAGTGGAAATCGTGGGCAATGCCAAGCTGTGCATAGATGCGTAAGATGTGCTCTGTGCAGTAGTTGTTTCCTTCCAGGGCAATGGTGGGAAACCGGTTGGCCAGCCAGACAAACTCCTGTAGAGAGGACTCCTTGAGCAGCCGCTCCGCAGCGACAAAGCAAAGGATATCCTTTCCAACCACCCGTTCTACGATGTCTGGTCCCAGCCGCTTGGACGACATGGGAAGGATGCCGATGTCAAGCATGTCCGTTTCCACTTGCTGGAGGACCTTCCGTTCCGGCTGGCTGAACAGATTGAACACCACCCGTGGGAAATCCTGTTTGTAGGACAGCACCGCAGAGGTCAGCAGGGAGTCCGGAAGCATCTGTTCTATGGCGATGTTCAGCTCCCCTTCTGGATGGGACGTGGAAGCGGCGCGCCGGACGGCGGAGGTGAGGTCGTTTGTAAGCGTGATGATTTCCCGTGCCTTTTCCATCAAAACCTCACCGGCAGGAGTCAGCTGAATCCCCCGGTGTCCCCGAATCAGCAGCTGGCACCCCAGGGCCTTTTCCAGCGCGGCAATGCGCTGGCTCAAAAGCGGCTGCGTTACATAAAGTACCGCAGCCGCCTTGCTGAAATTCATGTGCTCTGCAACGACGACGAAGTACAGCAGCTGCTTAAAATCAATGCCAAGGTCAGTGAAATAATTCGCGTTAATGTCAAAGCCGGAATCCATGGGACCCCTCCTTCCGGTTACATCTGTGGTTCTCTCAATTTATAGCACAAAATCGGAAGAAAATCAATTGAGCCGCCCTTCATCGCAGGACAGTCAAGATGCCACAGGGCCAAAGGCCCTGTGGCATGGTGGCTAAGAGCTTATCCGCAAATTAGAGGTGTGCAGGCTGCGCGCGTCCTAATTTGCAGATAAGCTCTAAATAGCACGCTGGTCAACCGTATTTTTTGGCAGCAGAGCTGACTGCCGCGCCTGCCCAGACAGCGGCCTCGGCCTGCTCCAGGACAAGGGCCAAGTTGGAACTCAGCTGCTCCAGCCTGGCGGCCAGCTTCTGAGCCTCTTCAACATCCAGAGGCGCGTCCCCCGCACCTTTTTTGAGCTTCCAAAGGTCCGCTGTGCAGCCTGAGGACAGAAGCTGCGTGTCCCGCAGAGACAAAATCGCGGTTTTACAGGTCTCCATTGCTGTTTTGCTGAGGATGCCCAAAGCGGTGTTCGCCGGAAAAACCGGCTCGTCATGGTTTTGTTCCCAGTGGAGCTTACGAGCGGCATAGGCCTCCGGACTGAGCGCGCAGGAGACGGTGTCCCGCACCCCGCCGTGATTGTTGATGCAGAAATCGCAGATCCCCTTCCGCCAGCAGCTGTCCACCATGCAGGCGCATCGGTTTGTGATCGTCATGCTTCCTCCTCCCATATGTCTATGCTCTGACGCAGTGAGGCCAGCTCTGCCCGGATGCCGTCCAGAAGACTGCGGGCCGCCTCAATGGAAGCAAATCCTTCCCCCACATCCGGGGAAGCCCGGTTCCAGTCTTTCAGGGCGTTCGCGTTGATTCGGTTGGCCAGTGCCGCGCCAAAGAGCGCCGCGCGATCAGCGAGCAGCAGGGCTGACTTTGCCCTGTCAATGACCTGCTGGCTGTGGACGGTAAGCGCCTCCAGCTGATCCCCTAGCTGCGCCGTATCTACCGTATCCTTCAGGCCGGTCCTGTCTTGAGGGTTCATGTACACCACTCCTGTTCAGCTGATGTGTTTGGGGTCGAGGGCATCCCGCAGTCCGTCCCCCACAAAGTTGAAGGACAGCACGGTCAGCAGAATGACCACGCCCGGCGGGACCCAGAGCTAGGGCATGTCCTTGAGCACGCTCAGCGACTGGGCATCCATCAGCATATTTCCCCAGGAAGCGGTGGGCGGCGCCACCCCAAGGCTCAGAAAGCTCAGAGAGGATTCCAGCATGATGGAGCTGGCAACGCCGAAGGTTGCGTTCACCAAAATCGCATCCAGTGTATTGGGGAGAATGTGCATAAACAAAATCCGGCGTAATATTGTTTGGGTCAAAGGGCGCGAGAACGGGTGCGAAAATGGCGCACAGGCAGAGCAGCAGGATAAAGACCGCCCCCGCAACTGCCAGCTTATGCCTGCAAAAGCGGTGAAGAACCGAGTTTGAATCCTTCCTCTGTTTCGCGTTTCTCATAAATCCAGCCCTCCTCAGCTCAGACGGACGCGCGGGTCCACCACGGCATAGACAATGTCCGTCACCAGGTTCGCCAGCAGCACCACCACAGCGGAAAACAGGATAAGCCCCATCAAGACCGGGTAATTGCGGGCCAGAATGGCTGTGGACATCAGGCTTCCGATGCCAGGCCAGGAAAACACCTGCTCTGCCACCACGGCGCCGCAGAACAGGGAGGGAATCTGCATTCCGATCACGGTGACAATGGACAGCAGGGCATTGCGGAAGGCGTGGACAAAAATCCGGGCCGGGGGCTTGACTCCCTTTGCCATTGCGGTGCGAACATAGTCCTGGTCCAGCTCCCGCAGCATCCCCGCCCGGACGTAGCGAATCAGCTGCCCCACCACGCCGATGGCCACAACGCAGGCGGGCATGATGAGATGGACCAGAACATCTCCTGCCCCTCCGCCGCCCGTGCCGGACAGGCTGCTCATCCCGCCGGAGGGAAGCCACTTCAGATTGACGCTGAACAGATAGATCAGGGCCAGGCCGGAGAAAAAGGCGGGCATGGAGATGCCGGTAAAGGCTAGGCCTGTGGCGATGTAGTCCAAGGCGGAATACTGCTTGACTGCGCTGACGATGCCCAAGGGAATGGCAATGACAATCCCGACGACCAGGGCGGAGCCCATCAGCAGGAGGGTGGGACCCACCCGCTCGAGGATGACGTCCAGCACCGGGCGGCTGTCATTCAGCGAAAAGCCCAGGTTGCCTTGGAGCAAATTTTTCAGCCAGTTCAGATACTGCTGCCAGACAGGTCCGGTCACCCCCATCATCTCCAGCTTGGCCTGCTTGACCTCCGCAGGCAGGCGGGGGTCCACCAGGTAGTCCACCGGCGAGCCGGGCAGGCTGTTGATGATGAGAAAGGTGATGACTGTAATGCCAAACAGCACCGGAATGGCCACCAGAATTCTTCGTACAATGTAACTCGGCACAGCGGCATCCCTCCTTAGAGCCTGTTCAAAATCTCCTGGCACACCGTCTGAACCGGCCTTTTTCCGTCCAGCTGCGTCAAACATGCTCGGAATACATCCAGTATTCCTGCGCTTTTTTCCTTGCCGGACGAAAAAATTCCGGCCCATCCAG
>JAAWCD010000037.1 GCA_022793095.1 Oscillospiraceae bacterium
GGCCGGTTTTCCGCTCTTTTGCCGAAAAATATCGAAGGAGGAAACAAATCCATGAGAAACCTCAAAAAGGTGCTCTCTCTGGTTCTGGCCCTTGCGATGGTCCTCTCCATCTGCATGGTTGGAGCCGGCGCCGTGAATTATGACGATTTCGGCGACAAAGACAAGATCACCAAAAAAGAAGCCGTGGAGACTCTGGTCAACCTCAATGTGCTGGACGGCTACAACGGCGGCGCGGAATTCCGTCCCGCTGACAACGTCAAGCGCAGCGAAATGGCTGCCATGATCTGCCGGATTCTGGCCGGCGGCGACAACATGATCGTTGACGCCACCAAGCCCGTTCCCACCTATGCCGACATTGACGGCCACTGGGCGGAGAGCTACATCGAGTACTGCACCAGCCTGGGCATCGTCTCCGGCAAGGGCAACGGCGTCTTTGACCCCGACGCCAACGTGACCGCCGCTGAGGCCTCCAAGATGGTCATGACCGCTCTGGGCTACAACGCCGACATCGAGCAGTTCAAGGGCATCGGCTGGGACATCAACACCATGGCCAAGGCCAACACCCTGAAGCTGCTGGAGAACCTCCAAGGCGAGATCAGCGCCAGCGTCCCCGCTACCCGTGAGCAGGTCGCTCAGCTGGTCTACAACGCTCTGACCGTTCCCATGGTCCAGAATTATGTGGGCAATTCCGCCAACCTCTGGATCGGATCCGGCGCGAACGCCTATCAGCAGACCCTGCTGGAGAAGGCTTTCGAGGCCAAGAAGGTCACCGGCGTTGTCATCGCCAACGAGTGGGCTTCCCTCTATGACAACAAGCCCCTGGCCGAGGGTAAGACCCAGCTCATGCTCCTGGACAACGAGGGCAAGATTGCTTATAACGGCGACTGGTCCAAGTACATCTCCACCAAGGAGTTCGAGGAAGACCTTCTGACCGTCAACACTTCCACCACCCTGGAGCAGGTCGGCTCCTCCGTTACCGTGATGTACCGGAGCGGCACCCGCCAGGAGGTCTTCGGCCTCGTGATGGATTCCGGCCTGAACAAGGTCGTGGAGTTCACCAAGGGCGGCAAGATTGAGACCCCTGACCTGAAGTTTGGCGAGAAGCAGGACACCATGTATTTCGTCAACTACGGCGACAACTCCTACTACAATGGTTACACTGCCGATCTGAAGTTCACCTACGACTACTTCACTGCTACGAATGACAAGAACGCTGACGAGCTTCTTACGCAGAAGGAAGTCACAGACGCCAAGGCAGTATACAAGTTTAGCCGTACGATCCGTGTCGGTGAGGAAGTCACCTCTCACGATCTGGACGTCATCCGCGCTGCCTACAACGAGCTGGAAGCGGCGTCCAACAACAAGCTTACGCTGACCTATGGCAAAACGAATAATGCGGTCAACGACGAGTACACCTGGACCCGCTTTGTCAACACCTTCCTGAGCGACAATGGCGTGGTGTTCGACGTGACCAAGGAGCGCACCAAGCTCGAAAACGGCAACTATGCCAAGCTGGTTGACTGCGACGGCGACGGCATTGCCGAGTTCTACTTCGAGATTGACTACTGGATGGACGAGATTGCCACCGCCCGCGAGAAGGACGGCGTGTACACCTACACCTTCTTCTCTGACGACGAAGTGATCGACACCAGCAAGGACGGCAACGTCTCCCGGATCGAGACCTCCGACGACCTGGCCAAGGGCGATATCGTGGTCTACACCATCATCGACGGCATTGCCTATGTGGACCTGGCCGGCGTGGTGACCGGCAAGGTGAAGACCGTTTCCTACCGGAACAAGACCATCACCACCACCGACGGCGATGAGTATGGCCAGTCCGGCATCTACAACGTGACCGGCTACTCCGAGAACATCACCGACGCTTCCGACGATCTGGAGTACAACTTCTACTTCGACAAGTACGGCTATATCCGTATTTACAAGGAAGTCGAGGGTCAGACCGCTTACGGCCTGCTGACCGAGGCCTATCTGACCAACGAGAACAACAGCAAGTACGTCCGCAACTACGTGCCTCACACCGAGCTGACCGCCGGTGCTGAGAAGACCCGCGAGTATGTGGTCTCCAACTGGAGTGACCGGAACGGCAACATCTTCTTCGATCATGGAGACGTGAGCAAGGTCGATCCGTCGACCGTTGTGGGCAGAGAACTGCTGGTCGAGGCCGAGGCTCACCTGGGTCTGAGAGCCGGCGATAGCTTCGCTCCTCCCGCCACGACAAACGTCGCCAAGTTTGTTCTGGACGAGGAGAAGGGCGAAGTCAAGCTGAGCACCGCCGCCAAGTTCGCCACCAACCGCGCTGGCGAGCAGTTGTACTATGTGGAGGGCGACCATGACATCGACGGTGACGGCAAGTATGATATCCGCGTCACTGAAAAGGATTACAAGGATTACCTGAAGACACATAGCGCTCCCGCGTTCAACACTCTGGACCCTGTCTACGCCATTGACTACGTTGAGCTGGATCCCGCTCAGGATATCACCAAGGGCGACCGCACTTATGAGGCCGCTGACGGCCTCGGCGACAACGAGTATGTGAACGGCGTTCACGACACCGAGTACTATCTGGTGAGCGACCGCATCACCTACATCACCGATTACGCCAACCTGCCCGCCATCAAGGCTGACAAGATTAAGGCCATGTATGCTGTAGCCGAGAACACCACCGCTGACTCCAACAAGAAGGACTACTGGGTTGCCAAGGTGGTCGTGATTGAGATGGAGGGCAAGTGGGAGGAAGACCACGACAGCATTTCTCTGGCCTACTACAACCCCTTCAAGACCTCTCAGGATGTCAAGTACCTCGAAACCCTGAACAACAAGGAAACCGATCCCAAGGTCACCCTGCTGCCCAAGAACGTCAAGGACTGGAACGGTCAGTGGAATGACAACGGCTTCTACAAGCTGTACACCACCGCCGCTGCCAACGACGGCATGACCGCTGATTCCATTGAGAAAATCGAAAAGGACTACTACAACACCTACGGCATCTATGCCGGCACTGTGACCCGTGAGGCCGAAATCGTTGACCGCGGCGAGTACATCATGGTCAGCCGTGACGACGGCAAGGACGGCAAGCCCGCCGTGGAGTCCGTCAATGTCAAGGACGTTCCCGTGTACTCCATCAGCGTGGACGACGCGGTTGTGCGCGAGACCTCCGACATCGGAACCGGCAGCCAGATCATCTGGGTTATGAACGGTAACCGCACCGCCTTTGTGGTCATCGTAAACTACGAGGGCCGCGGCTGGGCTGCTAACAAGAACGCTAAGTGGCTGACCGACGAGTGGAAAACCATCATGAACGAGCAGAACAAGCCCGCCAGCGCTGGCGTGGAGTTCTTCGGCGTTGTTGACGGTTCCGCTGAGGACAACGCTCCTGCCAAAAACGCGATCACTGTCACCTATACCGAAGCCGAGGCGTTTGGTGAGGGCCAGGCACTCGTTCTGGGCAACAAGGATGCGTCCTACACCTTGAAGCGCGCCTCTGACAACGCGAACATCAAACTGGAAGACGTTAAAGTCTCCCGCACGGGCGAGACCTACACGCTCTATGTCTCCGCTGGTTCCTCCATTGAGGAGTGGACTCTGGTGCAGAGTGCTGGCCGCCACAATGAGGTGCTTGAATTTAACAACAACGGCACCTGGGAAGTGGTTCCTACAAACCGTTCCTTTGTCTATGACGGCGTCCACAAGTCAATCAAGGACTTCAAGGAACTGTTTAGAGCTATTGTGAACGACGGTTCCAAGCTGACTTGGGAGTTCCGGTATATGGATGGCTCTCTTGTTGGTGATGAGTCTATCACCACTGGCAACAACATGAGAGGTATGGCCACCGTGACCTGCGAGGACGGCTTCCAGAAGACCTACACGATTTACTTCGACCAGTCTCAGGTCATCACTCCGGCACAGGCTATTCAGAAGATCACAGACAAATATCCTGACCTGGGTAATGGCTATCGCCTGAATCTGTACTTCAATGGCACTAACTTCTATCTGTCCGAGGCTGAGGCTCTGGCGGACAAAGCTGACGCTGGGAATCCCAGTTGGACCAGTGCGGAGCGCGCAGCTATCGAGCTTGCTCAGGCCGAGATTGATGGCACCGGTTATGAAGTTTGGAAAACCAGCTATGTGCGGTACTCTAAGAATCCTGATGGTAGCGGTATCGGTGAGACTGCGGATTATGGGTTCACTACAACTCTTGGTACAAACGGCACAACAAAGGATGTCGGCTATCAGCTCTACATTAAGAACACGCAGACAATGGAAGAGTGGGACAGCACCACGAGTCTTGCGGCTCCCGAAATGAGAGTCCACATCTATCAGGTTGACCGCGAGGCCCAGAACACTGCTGCCGCTGCCCAGAGGGCCATTGACGCGCTGAATGATGTGAATGTGTACTATTCCGAGTGGCATGCCGGAAACCGGGACGCTAGTGGCAATCTCACCACCGGTTATGATAGTACTAAGAGCGGAGCGGCTGAGTATGTAAATTATGATGATGCCGAGACAATTACCAAGCCGGATGGCGTGACCAGCTTTGGCCGGTCGGGTGGGACGAGCGAGGATATTGGCGAGTTGGCTATGGTCGCCAAGATCAACGCGGCTTTGAAGGCGGCAGGCGTCGACGCTTCCATTAAGGGAACAGCGCATGAAGCCTATACCACGCACAATGTGAGTAGCTGGGGTACCGACAGCGGCGACGTGTGGGGTGATCCCAGCAAGGACAAGAGCGATTCGATTGTATACGCTGCCGTGTACGAACTGTTCAACGGTGCGACCAACTTGGGTGTCACTGTCACGATCACATATACTGTGAAGGCAGTTATCGTTTCCTGGGAGGGTAATATGAGTTATCCGCAGTATATTCCCACCTGGGTACTCAATCCCTAACTGGATCGTTCAGTCTTTAAAAAATCCCCGGGGGCTTCGGCCCCTGGGGATTTTCCCCGCTTACCGGAACGCGATGTAATTATACTGCTTGATGTTCACTAGCTGGGGGTACGCGTTATCATTGTCCATTTTCTTCAGGATGAATCCTGTATCGGTAAATGTAACCGCCTCCCCACAAACGGTTCCCCCCGTACACAGCGTATATCCAGCCATCGTTCCAACGCCGGAGGGGTAAGCGATATGCGGTCCGCTGACGATGAGGAACGAGGGCCGGAACCCGATATCGAACGTCATTGTCTTTCCCGTGCCGGTGTAGCTCCCCACCACATAAGGTTTCGCCGTCAAGGCGGAATTGGCGGTCTGTTGAGCCGCGGTGATAGCCGTATCCAGAGCGGCAAAGTTTTCGTTGAATTCGGTCCGTAGGAAATGGTCCTCCGGCTCCCAGAGGTGGAGCTTGAGAGTTTGGCTTTTGTTGGTTGACATGATGCCGGCCTCCTTTTTCTTTGTTCCTTTTCTTGAACGAAAAGGAACCGAAAAGAACGTTAAACTGTGTCTCAATAACATGGTGCAAATGGGAAAAGGTGCCGTGAAAGCGGCACCTTTTTTATCCTCGGAACGCTACCCGATATTATATTGTTCTGGTTATATCAATATAGCGAAGGATGTATTGGATCTTTTCCTGCATCCCGGTGTATACTATAAAAACTACCATAAGCAATAGGGAAAGGATGTTTCTATTATGAATCGTTTGCAGGGCAAAACTGCGATTATCACCGGCGCGAACTCCGGCATCGGCAAGGCCGCCGCAATCCGCTTCGCGGAGGAAGGCGCGGATCTGGTTCTGGCCGCCCGCCGCCTGGACCGCCTGGAGGAGGTGGAGGCCAGCTGCAAGGCGCTGGGGGTCCGGGCGGTGTCCGTCGCCACTGACGTGAGCAAGGAGGCCGACTGCGTCCGCCTGGTGGAGGAGGCTGTCAAGGCCTTCGGCAAGGTGGACATTCTGGTCAATAACGCCGGTATTGCCGACAAGCACCGCCCCATCACCCGCCTGGATACTGATTGGTATCGTGAAGTGTGCCTCATCGACCAGGACTCTGTATACTTTATGATGCGGGAGGTCCTCAAGTACATGGAGCCTGCCGGCGCTGGCTCCATCGTCAATATTTCTTCCATTGGCGGCGTCCGATGCAACAGCGGCCTGGCCTACTCCGCCGCCAAAGCCGCGGTTATCGGCATGACGAAAAATGTGGCGATCCAGTTTGCGGGAACAGGCATCCGCGTCAACGCCGTCTGCCCCGGCCCCACTCCCACGGAGCTGAATACCCCGGAGCAGCTGGCTACCTTTGACAGCGAATTTGCCGCCCAGTGTGCCAAGCATATGAATGTGGAATGCCCTGAGGTCCCCGCTGTGGAGCAGGCCAACGCGATTCTCTTTTTTGCCAGCGACGACGCCAAATGCGTCACCGGCCAGGTGCTCACCGTGGACAACGGCACCACCATTTGACCTCTGTTCAACGCAAAAACCGCCGCGCCAGCTGTTTAGGCTGGCGCGGCGGTTCATTTGTTGGTGGTTGTTTTGTCCGTTAGAACAGAGGGTAATAGACAATCTGATCGTCCAGGGAAGCCGCCAAATACAGCGTCTCTCCGCTTTGAACCAGCTCATCGGGAATCTCAAAGAGCACCACGCCGTCCTTGGACTCGCCCGGATCCAGGGTGTTGCCGTTCAGACAGGCGCTGTAGCTCATGGCGTCAACGCAGTCGTAAAGGTTCTCCCGGCTGGAATCGGCAATCTGCACAATGGGGTCTTCATTGACGTAGTAGAGCATCGGAAGGAAGGTGTCCGGCTGAAGCCCGCGGTTGGTAACCGTCAGATCCGCCATGACGAACTGGTGGCCGTCTTTGGCGGTGTAGATGTAGAAACCAGACTCGAATTCCTTCAGAATCTTGGCCGAGTGATAGGTGATTTCCCAGTTGCCGAAGATCACCGGCTCGTCCTTTGCCAGCTCACTGCCGTTGACAGGTGTGTGGTCCACCAGAGAGACGTAAGCGTCCGGATCGTTGACGTGGTGGTACAGATAGGCCAGCACATCCGATGTCACGGTCACTGGGTACTGAAGGGATTCCTCGCCATAGTTGGCGTAAACGGTATCCGGCGGAGCCTCAACCACCGTTCCCAGATGGCGGAGAAACGCGCCGCTGGCAGCATCGTACAGGTCTACCGAGGTGCGGGAGTTGACCTGCTGAATACCGGTGCTGCTCCCGCCGTAGGTCTGATAAAACTCGCCCGCCTGGAAATCCGCGGTGAGCACCAGATAGTAGTCCGCCTCGGCCAGCGTGGCGGGAACCTCCTCCGGAGGAAGGGCCAGCAGGAAGCCGCCCATCAGCTGGAACTCAGGCAAATAATCTTCAAAGTTCCCCGCAGTCGGGTTTCGGTAGAAGGCGGCCACGGTCTTTCCGGCAGTCTCAATGGTCTCCGGCAGAGCGCCGCCGGAAGCCTCCTGCAAGGACAACCCGTCCTCCTGAACAGCGATCATCACCGGGTGGGAAAAATACGCCTCGCCAGTCACTTCCGAGGTTTCCACGTAAGTATCTGTTCCGTACTTGGAGGCCAGAGGCGGAATGACAACATCCCGCAGGTAAGCCACATAGCGGAGGGCGTCCTCCGCCGTCTCCGTCCGAATCTGGTTGGTTTCAGGCCGGACGAAGACAGGGTTCCATTCCGTCAGGTCCCAGTCCTCAAAGTAGCCGTATTCCGTCAGCGCATCGCCCACGTCAATGATTCGGCCCGGATTCTGTTCGATCCATTTGTCCACCGCGTCCCGGAACTTGGCCTTATCCTCGGGGGCATCCTTCAGCAGCTTCACCAGGGTGGCCCCGTCCAGGTCCTTGGCCGCCGCAAAGATGGGCAGATAGCAGTCGTAGGGAGAGAATGCGTCCTTCATGGACATCCAAAAGGCTTCTCCCTCTGTGTTGACCCGGTTCAGGAACTGGCTGGCATAGGACGCGCTGACCGGATAGTCAAACTGAAACCGGGGAATCTCCGGCGTGGCCTCGTCTGCCCGGTCCAGCTGGTACTCCAGCGCGCACAGCAGGGCGGTGGCCTTGAACTGCTGGTCCAGGTCTCCCTCCGCGGCCTCCTGCTTCAGGGCCTCCATGTCGATACTCTCCGCCTGCTCCTTGACGTAGTCCACAATTCCGCCCGCCTTTTGGGCCGCCTTCCAGCAGGTCTCCGCCTTGGAGCTCTGGCACGCGGCCAGCATGAGGAGCAGCAGACATACCCCTGTCAACAGCAGCTTTCGTTTCATTCCAAATCCCTCTCTTTCCAGTATTGCCGGGAGCGGCTCTCCCAAACGCGGCGATGTGCAGCCGTCCCTGCATCCGCCGCTTCTATCATAGGACGGGAACCACCGGCTGTCAATCAAAATTTTCATTTTGTTCAAAATGCAGGCCACTAAGCCCGTAGCAACCGGGCCGTGGGATGAAAGTTTCCATGAGAAGTTTTGCGCTTCATGCGAGCGGGAGGAGTGCGACACGGAGCATTGCCCCCACCAGAACGAGCGGAGCAATCCGACATGGTGGCTGACCCAGGCGGCGGAGGGCGGGCCAGCGGGGCGCGGCTATGTGTGGCGGGGAACGGGCGGGCCGGTATTCCGTTTGAGGTCATGCACAATCACACGACGGCGGACGCGCCGGAGACGGTCTATTTTGTCCGGGATGAATTGCGGCGCTTGAAGTAGTACAGCGCCCCGCCGCCAGCTAGGGCCACAATCAGCAGCACCAGCAGACCGCCCATGCCGCCCTTATTCTCCTTGACCGGGGGGCCGGGTTCTTCCGGCTCCTGCGGTTCCGGCGCTTTCCCGGCGCAGGCGGCGGGCGGTTTTTCCTCCACCTCCATCAGCGCCAGCAAGGCGGAGAATTTTTTTCGCAAACTGACTGTTATACAAAACTTCATATTCGCCACAACGCAGCGCCATGAGGGTGTCACGGCGGTCTTTAAGGATTATTTAATAACTTCTATGCTACAATAGGATCAAAAAGCGAAAGGAGCAATAGAAATGTATTTACGGATACTGAAAAAAGACCTGAAGCGCAAAAGGACAATGAACGTAATATTGCTGGTATTTATTATACTCGCGTCGATGTTCATGTCCTCAGGCGTGAGCAACATCATCACCGTGATGACGGCGCTGGACAGCTATTTTGAAATGGCGGACGTACCCGAATATTTGGCGGTTTGCGAAAACAAATCTTCCGGCCAGGACATTTGCGGGACGCTTGAAAACGCCTCCGCGATAGACGAGTTCCGTATTGAGGAGTTTGTCCGTATGTCCCA
>JAAWCD010000038.1 GCA_022793095.1 Oscillospiraceae bacterium
AACAGCATCTGAACTCGTTTTTTGCCGTCATGCCACGCCAATTTTTCTTGGAATCCACCAAGGATTCCGGCGAAAAATTGCCTTGCCTGACAACAAAACCCTTCGTCCATCTGCTATTCCCCGGTTATGAATACAGCTTCTCAATCCTCTTCTTTTGTTTTTCCGGAAAGTAGTGTATAATATAGAAAACTGGGCTCCGCCCAAACTTCACATCTTGACTTCGTCTCATTTTTTACGAGGAGCATACGCCTATGAACCAACCTGTTGTGTATATTGTCGTACCCTGTTACAACGAGGAAGCGGTCCTGCCTGAAACCTTCCGCCGCCTGCGGGCCAAGCTGGAGCAGTTGATTTCTGCGGGAAAGGCGGACAACCGGAGCCGCCTTCTGTTCGTCAACGACGGGTCCAAGGATCGGACTTGGGCGCTGATTGCGGAGGCCCATGCCCAATGCCCCCTGATTTCCGGACTGGACCTGTCCCGGAACCGGGGCCATCAGAACGCCCTGCTGGCCGGGCTGCTGACCGCGCGGGAGCGGGCGGACGCGGTCATCTCCATGGACGCCGACCTTCAGGATGACGTGGACGCGGTGGACGCCATGGTGGACAAGTTCCGGGAGGGCTGTGACATCGTGTACGGCGTCCGCTCCTCACGGGCCTCTGACACCTTCTTCAAGCGCTTCACCGCTGAGGCGTTTTACCGGCTCATGTCCCTCCTGGGGGCCAACGTGGTCTTCAACCACGCGGACTACCGGCTCATGTCCCGGCGGGCCCTGGACGGGCTGGCGGAATTCCGGGAAGCCAACCTGTTTCTTCGGGGCATCGTGCCCATGATCGGCTACCGGACCGGCACTGTAGAGTATGAGCGGGGAGTCCGCTTCGCTGGAGAAAGCAAATACCCCCTGAAAAAAATGATTTCCTTCGCCATGGAGGGCATCACATCCCTGTCCACAAAGCCCCTGAAAATGATTACCGCCCTGGGCTTCCTCATTTTCCTGGTGTCCATTGCCATGCTGGCTTACAGCATTGTCCGCTGGGCCATGGGGGAAACCATTCTGGGCTGGGCCAGCCTGATCTGTTCCATCTGGGCCATCGGCGGGCTGATTCTGCTTTCGCTGGGCGTCATCGGGGAGTACATCGGAAAAATCTATCTGGAAACCAAGGGCCGGCCCCGCTTCCTCATTCGGGAGGTGTTGGAGGACAATCCCCCATCCCAGGACTGAGAAGCGCTCTTGCATTTTACAGGTGTCAAGACTATAATACAAACAGCGAACGCGCCCCAGAAGATACAAACAGAGAGGATTTACTGCTATGAACAATCCGACCAATTACACCATGCTCTGCGACTTTTATGAGCTCACCATGGGCAACGGTTACTTTCAGACCGGCATGGGAGACCAAATCTGCTACTTTGACGTTTTCTTCCGCAATGTGCCGGACGGGGGCGGCTTCGCCATCGCCGCCGGTCTGGAGCAGGTGATCGACTACATCGAGCACCTGCAATTCAGCCCGGAGGATCTGGATTACCTGCGGGGAAAGGGGTGCTTCGCCCCGGAATTCCTGGACTATCTCTCCACCTTCCAGTTCACCGGAGACATCTGGGCCGTGCCCGAGGGCACGCCCATCTTTCCCGGAGAGCCCATCCTCACCGTGCGGGCTCCGGCCATTCAGGCCCAGTTCGTGGAGACCTTCCTTCTGCTCACCCTGAATCACCAGTCCCTGATTGCCACCAAGTCCAACCGCATCGTCCGGGCCGCCGACGGCCGGCCGGTATCGGAGTTCGGTTCCCGCCGGGCCCAGGGCACTGGCGGCGCCATTCTGGGCGCGCGGGCTTCCTATATCGCCGGGTGCGCTGGCACCGCCTGCACCCAGGCGGACCGGGATTATCAGGTTCCCGCTGGCGGCACCATGGCTCACTCCTGGGTCCAGATGTTCCCGGACGAGTACGCTGCCTTTAAGACCTACTGCCAGCTCTATCCTCACGCCGCCACGCTGCTGGTGGACACCTACGACGTGCTGAAATCCGGCGTGCCCAACGCCATCCGGGCGTTTCAGGAGGTGCTGCTCCCCCAGGGCATCACCCAATGCGCCATTCGGATGGACTCGGGAGACTTGACCTACCTTTCCAAAAAGGCCCGGAAGATGCTGGACGCGGCAGGGCTGACGGACTGCAAAATCGTGGCCTCCAACTCGCTGGACGAGTACATCATCCGGGACCTGCTGCTCCAGGGGGCCAAGCTGGACTCCTTCGGTGTGGGCGAGCGGCTCATTACCTCCAAGAGCGAGCCGGTGTTCGGCGGGGTCTACAAGCTGGCTGCCATTGAGGACGAAGCTGGCAGCATCATTCCAAAAATCAAAATCAGCGAAAACCCGGCCAAGATCACCAATCCTCACTTCAAAAAGGTCTACCGGATTTTTGAGAACGACAGCGGCAAGGCCATGGCCGACCTAATCTGCCTCCACAGCGAGCACCTGGACGGTTCCCAGCCTCTGGAGCTCTTCGACCCGGTGGCCACCTGGAAGCGGAAGACCATCACCAACTACACGGCGAAAGAGCTGCTGGTGCCGGTATTCCAGGGCGGGAAGCTGGTCTACGATTCTCCCACCATCACGGAAATCCGGGCCTACTGCGCCGCTCAAATTGACCTTTTGTGGGATGAGGTCAAACGGTTTGAATATCCTCACAACTATTATGTGGACCTGTCCCCCACGCTGTGGAACATCAAGCAGGAGCTTTTAAAGGGAAAGGGAAAGATTCAATAATCCACCGGACGTTCCATCGCTTAAAGTTCTTTTGCTTCTTTTCTTTCAAGAAAAGAAAAACGTGTTTGTGAAAAAGGGGAAAGCAAGTATGCAGGCAGAGCTTCAATGGCTGACAGACCCGGCTGTATTTCAGGTAAACCGTCTCAACGCCCATTCCGACCATACGTGCTACGCCTCCCACCAGGAGCTGGCCCAGGGACAAACCACCCTGCGCCAAAGCCTGGACGGCGTGTGGGGCTTTGCCTGGAGCAAAGCCCCACACGTCCGCCCGGCGGACTTCTGGCAGGAGGGCTTTGACGATTCCGCCTTCGGAACCATCCAGGTTCCCGGCCATATGGAATTGCAGGGCTATGGGCAGATCCAGTATATCAACACCCTCTATCCCTGGGACGGCCATGCCGGATTGCGCCCGCCCCAAATCGACTGGGCGGACAACCCGGTGGGCAGCTATGTCCGGGAATTCGACCTGAACCCCGGCCTGTGGGGAAAACAGGTCTGCATCAGCTTTCAGGGAGTGGAGCAGGCCTTTTACCTCTGGCTCAACGGCCAGTTTGTGGGCTACGCCGAGGACAGCTTCACACCCTCTGACTTCGATTTGACCCCCTATATCCGTGAGAGGGGTAACCGGCTCTGTGTGGAGGTCTACAAGCGCTCCAGCGCGGCCTGGATTGAGGACCAGGATTTCTTCCGGTTCAGCGGCATTTTCCGCTCTGTGTTCCTCTACGCCAAGCCGGACTTTCATCTGGAGGATCTTTGGATCCAGTCCGGCCTGGAGGGTGCGGACACGGGAACCCTGTCCCTCCGGCTGCTGCTTCAGGGGGCGGGAACCGTTCACGGCCGGATTTCCCATCCAGTCCAGGGCGTGCTCTTTGACAGCGAATTGGTGCTCCGTCCAGAGGGAGACTACTTCCGAAGCCAGCCGCTTCCGTTTGAGCGTGTGCTCCCCTGGACCCACGAGACGCCGGAGCTGTACCAGGTGACCCTGACGCTGACCGGGCCGGACGGAACAATCACAGAGGTGGTCCCCTACAACACCGGCTTCCGCCGCTTTGAACTCAAGGACGGCGTTATGCGCCTCAACGGCGAGCGGATTGTGTTCCACGGCGTAAACCGCCACGAGTGGAACCCGGAGACAGGCCGGGCCATTGGTCCTGCGGACATGACTGCCGCCATGGCCACCTTCCGCCGGAACAACATCAACGCGGTCCGCACCTGCCATTACCCCAATCAGACCCTGTGGTATGAGCTGTGCGACCAAAACGGCATCTACATGATCGATGAGGCCAACCTGGAAAGCCACGGCTCCTGGCAGAAGCTGGGGCAGGTGGAACCCTCCTGGAACGTGCCAGGCGGCTTGCCGGAGTGGAAGGAGTGCGTGTTGGACCGGGCGAAATCCATGTTTGAGCGGGACAAGAACCATGTCTCCATCCTCCTCTGGTCCTGCGGAAACGAATCCTACGCCGGGGAGGACATTCTGGCCATGGCGGAGTTCTTCCGGGCGCAGGACCCCAGCCGGCTGGTCCACTATGAGGGCGTGTTCCACTGCCGGGAATTCGACCGGATTTCCGATGTGGAAAGCCGGATGTACGCGCCTCCGGCAGATATCCGGACGTATCTGGAACGCGGACCGGAAAAGCCCTTCCTCCTCTGCGAGTACATGCACGATATGGGCAACTCTCTGGGGGGCATGGAAAGCTACATCCGGCTGGAAGAGGAGTTTCCCCAGTATCAGGGCGGCTTTATCTGGGATTACATGGACCAGGCCCTCTGGCACAGGGACTGCAATGGCCGCCGGGTGCTGGGCTATGGCGGGGACTTCGGAGAGCGGCAGAGCGACTACGCCTTCAGCGGCAACGGCATCGTCTTTGCCGACGGGACGGAAAAGCCCGCCATGCAGGAGGTGCGGTACTGGTACGCCAGCCCGGAGGAGCGGGACGCTCACGGCGAGGCCAACCGGCAGGCGAGGGCCGGAGCGGCCGGGCCGGTTTTTCCGGTGAAGAAAGCCGGGCCTCTTCATATTGTCCACGGAGACGGCGCTTTGGGCGTTCAGGGAAGAGACTTTGAGATTCTGTTTTCCTATCCCGAGGGCGGGCCAGTCTCCCTGCGGGCCAATGGCCGGGAATGGCTGTGGCGGGCTCCCCGCCCGGCCTACTGGCGGGCCCCCACGGAAAACGACCTGGGCAATGGCTTTGCGGTGAACAGCTCTATCTGGGCCGCAGCGGACGCCTGGCAGAAGTGCGAGGGGATCCGAATCCTGGGGGAAAGCGAGTCGGAGGTCCGCATCTGTTACACCTACGCAGCCCCCGCCCTGCCGGGTTTGAAGACAGAAGTTACCTACACTGTGGACGGTTCCGGCCATATGCGGGTGGACGCCTGCTATCACGGCCAGCCGGGCCGGCCTGAACTGCCCCTGTTCGGACTCCGGTTTGAGACGCCGGAGCCGGTGGAGACGGTACGGTGGCTGGGCCTGTCCGGGGAGACCTACCCGGACAGGAAGAGGGGAGGCGTCTTCGGCTGGCATCAAGAGCGTCCTCATATTCCGGGCTATCTGGTGCCGCAGGAGTGCGGGTGCCACATGGATACCCGTGCGGCATCCCTGTGTATGGCGGACGGAGGGACGCTGGCCTTGGAAGGGGAGTCTTTCGCCTTTTCCGCGCTTCCCCACACCCCGCGGCAGCTGGAGCAGGCGGCCCACCGGGAGGAATTGCCTCGGCCGGTGCGTACTGTGATAACGGTTTGCGGGGCCATGCGGGGCGTGGGCGGCATCGACAGTTGGGGCAGCGACGTGGAAGCGCCCTATCACGTGAGCGGGGAGGCAGACATTCACCTCTCATTTTCGGTTAAGCTCTGAGCATCCTGCCAGTAAATCTGCCGGAGAAAGGAGGAATCGGATGAAACGTGGGCTGCGTTTTGACGCGCTGCCTCTGGGCCTGCTGCTGGCGCTGGCCGGAGGAAGCTTGGACTGCTACACCTACCTGAACCGGGGCCGGGTGTTTGCCACTGCGGAAACCGGAAATCTGGTGCTGGCCGGGGTCCGGCTGGCCCAAGGCAGGCCGGATCTTGCGCTCCACTATGCGCCGCCCATCCTGGCCTATGCCGCCGGAGTGCTGGCCGCTGAACTGCTCCGCACCGCCATGGCGGAAAAAAAGCCGGATTGGCGGCGGACCGTCCTTCTGCTGGAGTGCGGAATCACAGCCGCTGCCGCGCTGCTGCCCCTGGGGCGGCTGGACCCGCTGGCCAACGTGCTGATCTCCTTTGTCAGCGCCGCGCAGGTGGAAAGCTTCCGCACCTTTGCCGGGTGCGCCTGCGCGACCACCATGTGTACGGGAAACCTGCGGGGGGGAACGGAAAACCTCTTCCTTCGCTGGTTCAAAGGAGATCGGGAGGCGGGAAGAAAGGCTGCGGTTTATTACAGCCTGATTGCTGCCTTTGTCACAGGCGCAGTGCTCAGCGGGATTCTGACCGCCCTTCTGGGCGGTGGAAGCGCCGCTCTGCCCTGCCTTCTGCTTGCCGCCGCCGCCCTTTCCACCCAGGGTTTCTGAAAAGAAAAAATGCTGTGCCGCGGTGATGATCACCGCGGCACAGTTTTTTGAGCGGGGAAGGCCAGGGACACGTTCAAGGCGTTTCGCATATACTATGAATGGCCGGTGAGGCGCGAGTCGGTACAGACAGCAGCCCGATTCCCCCAACTGCCGGCCCCTTTACCAATTCCACGCACCCTCATTCCGCCTGATATCCTGCGGGGCGGCAGAAAAGAAGGGAACTTTATGCAGCAAATCCACTGGCAGGATCGATTTAATATTGGTGTGGAGGTCGTAGATCAGGCGCACCGCCGGCTCTTTTCCATTGTGGAAAAGATAATGGAGCTCTATATTGAAAAGCATGAGGACAAATTTGCCTGTGTGGAGGGGATCAAATACTTCAAGGCCTATGCCATCCGGCATTTTGCCGAGGAAGAGGCCTATATGCGCGAGATTGGATACCCCGGCTACCTGACCCACAAGCGGCATCACGACAGGATGAAGCGGGAGACACTTCCAGCGCTGGAACGGGCGCTTTATGCCTCTGACTTTTCCACGGAAACGGTTCATCGGTTCATCGGGGTCTGCACCGGGTGGCTGACCGGTCATATCATCATTGAGGACCGGGCCATCACCGGGAAAACAGTCCGCAAGCCTCTGTCACTCCAGGATGACGGCGAGGAAGCCGTCATTCGCGAGGTGCTTCTCTATCCGTTGCAGGAGATGTTTGGACAGGAGATTCAATTCGTTGGAAAATTCTCCACAAGGGACACCATTTTGAACGCGCAGCACTATGAAATGATCTATGGATCTCAAGAGGGAGAACGGCTTCGTTTTATTCTGTCCATGGATGAACAGCTTCTGCTGCGCGCGGCGGGGCTCATGTTTGGAATCGACTTTTATGCGCGAAATGAAATTGTCCGCTTTGCCATGCAGGAAATCGCTCAGCACCTGATTCAGGGCGCCGCCGCCAGCTTTGGAACAGATCCGACCGCATACCAGCTGGAAGGAGACCAGTTTCTGACGCATGAGGAATATGAACAACGCTTCAAGGAGCATGAGCCCTGGCACAGCCTGCTGTTCAGCGTGAAGCAGGAGTGTTTTTCCATCTGCGTTGACCGCGTTTCAGACAATGCCTGACCAGCCCAGTGCGCCATTATAAAAACAACGGTTCAAATCGATTCTCAAAACCTGTATTGCGGAAGGGCATACAGAAGGAAACCACCGCGTGAAAACGCGGTGGTTTCCATTTTGCGAAAAGAAGCACAGGTACGGCCATATGGCCGCGCCTGTGCTTTCGCTTCAACGCCAGGTCCGCTTCGGCAGAACCAGGCGGACGCTACCGCCAGGTGTCGGCGGGATCAATTTCTTTTTCCTCTTCCGGCGGGGGCGCGGTCTGGAAAGCGGCGCCTCCAAAGGAGGGCGCTGCCGCCGTTGGCGCACTGGGCGCCTTAGGCGCCGGGGCGGTCCCGAAGGGACCGGAACCAGCCAGGCCATCCTTGGCCATCATCTTCTCCATCACTGTGATATCCGAGGTGATGTCCAGCAGATCCCCCGCGTACAGCTTGTCAAGCTGCTTCTCAAAGCCCTCCACCACTTTGTCCATCATGGCCTCGATCCGCTTCTTGGCGGCGGAGATGTTTTCTCCCTCGATGCCCTGATTGGCCATTTCCGCATAGGAATTCAAAATCTTCAGCGTGGTGGGCAGGTAGTAATTCAAAAAGCTGCGGAGCTGGGAGGCCCGCTCCGGGTGCTCCTTCTGACAGGCTAGGATCCGCTGGGTAATCTGCTCAATGCGGTCGATTTTGGCGGACATGACCGGGTCGGCAATGGCGTCGTTCGCCGCACGGATTTGGAAGAGCAGGTCCTCATCCCGGGCCGCAGGCTCCTCCGGCTTCTGTTCCTTCTTCAGATTGATCGGCTCCGCCGCCTTGGCCGGCCGCTCCTGCGGCTGGGTCAGGCCGTCGCTGTTCAGCACCAGCCGTCCCGCGGTCAGGTCCAGAAAGGCGTAGTCCCCAAAAAGCTTGGCGTCAATCATATCCTGGAGGGTCTCCGCCACGTGGTCGTAGGAGACGCCGGCCGCGCCAGCCAGGGCCTCCAGATCCACCGCGTTCCGGTTGCCCACCATGCCCAGCAGCTTGCGAAACTCCCGGTTCTGCCGGTTGAGCTTATTGCCCCACATCATCAGAGCCGCGCCCACACCGGTGAGGAAGAAGAGAGGCGCACTCTCCTGGAGGGCTACAAACAGGCCGGCATAGGGAAAAACATCCAAGAACTGCATCAGGGTGCAGAAGCCGAACAGGGTGGCCGTGCAGGCCCCACTGAAGAGGAATCCCCGGCCGGGGTGGGCCTTCAGCTTGGGGCGCCGGTCCTGCGTCTGGGCGGCCTGCCGCTGGGGGGCTGTCTGTCGTTGGGCCTGCCGCTGCTTCTGCCGCTGGACCTGCTTCTGAGGCTTGCCCCGGGTTCCCTCGTCCAGCTTGCGGAACAGAAGGAACAGGCCGACGGGCCAACAGGCTACAAAGGCGGCGATGGTGATAATCCAATAAATCAGTTCGCTGTCGTTGCGGCCATTCCTTCCGGTGCTTCCGCTGTTTCCGCCGGTTCCGTTATGGAAACCGTAGTTGTAGTCTAAATTATGGTTGTCGGGCATTGACCTTCATCCTCTCAGCAGTTCGTGTGTATTGCTTCTTTGCCTATTATACACCTCAGACGGCAGGGATGGAAGAGAAATTGATGTAAAACTTTTCTAAAGTTTTGATGAAAAACGGATTAAAACACTTCGCTTCTTTTCGTTTGAAGAAGAATCATTGATGATTGGATCGACTAGTACAATAGCGAGCGTTATTCAATGGCAGCTGGCAAAACTCTCGCCTAATGAGTTTTACCGCTACCTTGTTTCTGGCGCTTATCCTTTGCCTGACAAACCATCATCCGATGCAAAGCTCGGTTCCATTGGACTTTGCTTGACTGTTTTATCTGTATTTCATTTTGTCCTTGACTTTGGGTACGCTTTACTATATCACAATTCCTCTTGTGCGAACAGCCCCTAATAACCGGAACTCGTTACTGGAGATAGGCCCACTTGAAGTCACAGCGCAGGCCGATGCCCTGACGGACGATGCCGCCCACGTTGTCCTTGGATACCCAGCTGCGGGTCTGGAAGAAGGTGGGGGCAATGGCGGCGTCACCGGCTACCAGAACCTTTTCCGCCTCCTGGAGCTTGGACAGCCGCTCGTCGCCCGTGGCGGCCTTGGCCTCGGCCATCAGGCGGTCGAACTCCGGATTGGAGTAGCTGACATCGTTGTAGGGGCTGTTGCTCTCGAACAGCTCCAGGAAGCTCTGTGCGTCGTTATAGTCCGCACCCCAGCCTTCCTTGCCGATGGTGAAGTCGTTGCTGTCATAGGCCTCCTGCCGCAGGGAATACCGCATGGAGCGGACCTCCACGTCTACGCCCAGGTTGGTCTTCCAGTACTCCTGGAACACCTGCGCCGTCTTCAGGTTCAGGTCGCCCTCACCGATAACCAGGCTCAGTCCCTGATTGAACTCGTCAAAGGTCTTGCCCACTTCCTCCAGGCCCTTGTTGAGCAGGTCCTTGGCCTCCTGAGCGGCGCCCTCATTGGTGCCGATGTCGTAATACAGGTCGCCGTAGGTCTGACGGAAGCCCTCCTCGTTGGGGCCGTGGATGGAATCGGGCACGTAGGCGTAGGCGGGCATGGAGCCGGTCCGCATGAAGTCGTTCATATAGCTGACCCGGTTCAGCGCCAGGGAGAAGGCCCGGCGGATGTTCTCATTGGCGAAATATTCGTTGGCAAAGTTGAACTTGAGGTACTCGGTGACCGGCTCGGTGATGCTGACGAAGCCGGAGGCGGACCGGTAGTTGTCCAAAAACTCCGGCTGGACCAGCATAACGTCCAGCTCGTTGGTCTCGTAGAGGTTGACGACGGTGTTGGTGTCAATGACGAACTCATACTGGATGCCGTCCAGCCTGACCGCGTCGGCGTCCCAGTACTTCTCGTTCTTCACGAAGGTCATGGACTGGTCAGGCTCCCAGGCAGTGCAGATGAAGGGGCCGTTAAAGACCATGTGCTGCGGGTCCAGATAGAAATCCGCGCCGCATTCCTCCACATAGCCCTCAGGCAGCGCCCCGTACTGGGGAATGACCAGCATTTCCAGGAAGTAGTCGGTGGGAGCTTCCAGGGTGACCTCCAGGGTCTTGTCGTCCGTGGCCTTCACGCCCACCTGGCTCCAGTCGGTCAGCTCGCCGGTGTTGTAGGCGTGGGCGTTCTGGATGACGTAGAGCATATAGGCATACTCGGACGCAGTGGCCGGGTTCAGCACCTTTTCCCAGCAGTAGGCGAACTGGGGAGCGGTGATGGGCGTGCCGTCAGACCAGACCGCATCCCGGATGGTAAAGGTGTAGACCAGGCCGTCGTCGCTGACGGTCCAGCTCTCAGCCAGGCCGGAGCCCTGCTCAATCTGGCCCTCGGCGTCCTGCCGGACCAGGCCCTCAAACATGCAGCCCAGGAGCTCAGCGCCCTCGGTGGTGGTGCTGGTCAGGGGACCTACATCGGAGGGCGCTCCGGCCATGCTGACCCGGAGAACCTGCTCCCCGGCGGGAGCGGAGCTCTGAGCGGGCGCGCCGCCGGGCGTATCGCCGTTGTTGCCGTCATTGCCGCCGCCACAGGCGCTCAGCAGCGTGGCCGCTGCCAGCGCGCCGGCCAGCAGCGCGATGAAACGCTTTTTCATGTGTGATTCCTTCCTTTCATTCCTGTTGGATTGACTTCACAAAAACCTCAATCTCCTCCGGAGTCTTGAGGATTTGCTTTGATAGTACCTCACAGCCGTTTGCTGTGATGAGGGCGTCGTCCTCAATACGGATGCCCAGCCCCTCCTCCCGGAGGTAGATGCCGGGCTCCATCGTGAGGACCATACCGGGTTGGAGCAGGTTCCGGTCCCCCACGTCGTGGGTATCCAGCCCCATGTAGTGGCAGACCCCGTGGGGAAGCAGCCGCTCCATGTCCTTCCGTTCCTTGGTCAGGCCGTCCTGAACGCAGTACTCAAAGAGCTTGTCCCGGGCGATTTCCACTGTGTCATCCACAGGCAGGCCAGGCCGGAGGGCATCTGCAATGGCCTGTTGGGCCGCCAGTACCGCGTCGTAGTAGTATCGCTGCCGGCTGGTAAAGGCGCCGCTGACCGGGAAGGTCCGGCTGATGTCCGCGCTGTAGTAGCCGTATTCGGCCCCCAGGTCCAGCAGCAGCACGTCTCCCGCCTTCAGGAGCTGATTGTTCCGCTCGTAGTGGAGGTTGACGCTGTTGGCCCCTGCGGCGATGATGGGGTAGAAGGCGTTGCCCATGGCCCCGTTGTATTTGAGCTCGAACTCAAAGTAAGCCTGGAGCTGTCCCTCGCCCACGCCGGGGGCCATGTGGCGGAGGATGCTCTCGATGCCCAGTCCGGTGATGCGGATGGCCTCCCGAATACAGTGCAGCTCCTCTTCGTCCTTGACGCGCCGCAGGTTGTCGATGGTCCGGGCAATGCTGTGGAGCCTGAGATAGGGGTGGGCCTGGGTGATGCGCCGGGCCATGTCGTGCTCGGGATAGGCGTCGGTGTTCAGCTCCCGCTTGTGGAAGTCCATATAGAGGTGCTCAAAGTAGTTCCGGGAGAACAGCCGGCCCAGCTCCCAGTCCAGCTTGTCCAGGTAGAAGGCGGCGTCCACGCCAGTCCGGGCCTGGATATCCTCTGCCGTTGGCATTTTGCCGTGGTACAGCTCCAGGTAGGGGTCAGGCCGGGGCAGGAACAGGGTCTCTTTGACCTCGCCGCCCAGCTTGGCGGCCATCAGGATATAGTCCGGCTCGTCCAGGCCGGTGAGGTAGTAGAAATTCCGGTTGACGGAGAAAGGGAAGTCCTGGTCCAGGGTCTTCTGCTTGGCCTGCCCGGAGAACAGGAACAGGGCGGACTGGTCTTCCAGTGTGTCTGTCACCGCCTGACGGCGGCGCTTCCAGGGTGTATCCATTGGTATTCCCTCCATTTCTGTTCTTTTCTTTTGAAAAAGAAAAGAACCAAAAGAAAACTTCAAGCGGTCAGGAGAAAGAGTCTAAAGTTCTTTTTGGTTCTTTTTCTTTCAAGAAAAAGAACTAAAACAAATGGCAGCTCACATAATGGCCCGGTTCCGCCTCCCGGAAGGCCGGGGCCTCGGTCCGGCACCGCTCGGTACACCTGGGGCAGCGCGAGGCGAACTTACAGCCGGTCTGGGCGCTCATGGGGCTGGGCACATCGCCGGTGAGGCGGATGCGCTCCCGGTTCCGGCTGGCCTCCGGGTCCGCAAAGGGGACCGCGGACAGCAGAGCCTGGGTGTAAGGGTGCAGAGGCTGCTGCATGATGGTCTGAGCGGGAGCCAGCTCCGCTATGGCTCCCAGGTACATCACCGCGATGCGGTTGGAGATGTGGGCCACCATGCTGATATCGTGGGCAATAAAGAGATAGGTGAGCCCCATCCGGGCCTGGAGGTCCTCCAGCAGGTTGACCACCTGGGCCTGGATGGACACATCCAGGGCGGAGATGGGTTCGTCGCAGATGATGAACCGGGGGTTGATGGCCAGAGCCCGGGCGATGCCGATGCGCTGGCGCTGCCCGCCGGAAAACTCGTGGGGGAAGCGGTTGGCGTGCTCCTGGCTCAGCCCCACCAGCTCCAGCAGCTCAAAAATCCGCTCCCGGCGCTCCTTGCCCTGGCACATCCCGTGAATATCCAGCCCTTCCGCCACAATGTCCGCCACTGTCATCCGTGGGTCCAGACAGGCGTAGGGGTCCTGGTAGATCATCTGTATCTCCTTTGTCAGCTCCACCCGGTCCCGGCCGGACAGATGGGTGATATCCCGGCCGTCAAAGTGAATACTGCCGCCAGTGGGGGGATACAGGCCGATGATGGTCCGGCCCAGGGTGGACTTGCCGCACCCGGACTCGCCCACCAGCCCCAGGGTTTCCCCCTGGCCGATGGAGAAGGACACGCCGTCCACCGCCTTCAGCCAGGCCTTCCGGCCCACCTTGAAATATTTTTTCAGATCAGTTACTTCCAGCAGCATCAGGTGGTCCCTCCTGTGATGGGATTGGTCACTTTGGGCGCCAGCTCGTGGTAGAGCCAGCACCGGGCGGTGTGGGACTCCGACCGGGCGGCCACCTCCGGCATCCGCTCATGGCAGATGCCCATGGCGTAGGCACACCGGTCCGCGAAGGGACAGCCCTCCGGCGGGGCCAGCAGGTCGGGAGGCGTGCCGTCAATGGGGGAGAGGCGCTCGCCCCCGCCCCCGTGCTTGGGGATCGATCCCTGGAGCCCCCAGGTGTAGGGGTGCTGAGGGTCGTAAAACACATCCTTGACCGTGCCGGTCTCCATCACCATGCCCGCGTACATAATCATGACCCGGTCGGCCACGTCGGCCACCACCCCCATGTCGTGGGTGATGAGCAGAATAGAGGTGCCCAGCCGCTCCCGCAGGGCCAGCAACAGGTCCAGAATCTGGGCCTGGATGGTCACGTCCAGGGCGGTGGTGGGCTCGTCGGCAATGAGCAGGTCCGGATGGCACACCAGGCTCATGGCGATCATGGCCCGCTGCCGCATGCCGCCGGAAAACTCGTGGGGGTACTGCTTCATCCGCCCGGTGGGGTTGTTGATGCCCACCAGCTCCAGCATTTCCACGCTTCGGGCGTAGGCATCCTTTTGCGTGACCTTCTCGTGGCGGCGGATGGCCTCAATGATCTGATAGCCCACCTGCTTGGTGGGGTCCAGGGAGGTCATGGGGTCCTGAAAGATCATGCCGATCCGGCTTCCCCGGAGCTTCCGCATTTCCCGCTCTGGAAGCTTGGTCAGGTCCCGGCCCTCGAACTCCACAGAGCCCGCGTCAATCCGGCAGGGGGGAGAGGGGTTCAGCCGCATGATGGTCTGGGCGGTGACGCTCTTGCCGCAGCCGGACTCTCCCACCACGGCCAGGATTTCCCCCCGGCCCACGGTCAGGTCCACGCCCCGGACGGCCTGAACCCGTCCGGCGTAGGTATCGAAAGACACGTGAAGGCCGTTCACAGTGAGCAGTGCATCCATAATTGTATTCCTCCCTTCTGGTCAGCGGCGGAGCTTGGGGTCCAGCGCGTCGCGCAGGCCGTCGCCCAGCAGGTTGAAGCCCAGCATGGTCATGGAGATCAGCAGGGCGGGGAAAAAGAGCTGATAGGGCATCAGCAGCAGCATCCGGGACCCCTCGTTGGCCAGCGTGCCCCAACTGGCCAGCGGTACCGGCACGCCCAGGCCCAGATAGCTCAGGGTGGCCTCGGTGAAGATGGCGTTGGGGATGGAGAAGGTCAGCTCGATGATGATGGGGCCCATGGCGTTGGGAATGAGGTGCTTAAGGATGATCCGCCTGCCCTGCGCGCCCAGGGTCCGGGCGGCCATGACATACTCGCTCTGCTTGAGCTGGAGCACCTGGCCCCGGACCACACGGGCCATGGAGCCCCAGCCGGTGATAGAAATGGCGATGATGATGGTGTGGAGGCCCGGCCCCATAACCACCATGAGGAGAATGACCCAAAGAAGGTCGGGCACAGAGTAGAGAATCTCCACGATACGCATCATGATGAGGTCCACCCGGCCGCCGAAGTAGCCGGACACGCCGCCATAGATGACGCCGATGACCAGATTGACCATGGCGGCCACAAAGGCGATGAACAGGGAAACACGGGCCCCCACCCAGCAGCGGACGAAGAGGTCCCGGCCCAGGCTGTCGGTGCCGAACCAGTGGGCGGCATTGGGGCCCTTGTTGACCATAAAGGTGTCCTGACCGCTGAAGGTGTAGGCAGAGAACTCCGGCGCGGCCAGAGAGAAGATCAGGACCACAATCAGCAGGAAAATCGCGGCCATGGCGATTTTATTCTGACGCAGGCGGCGCCAAGCGTCCTTGAGGTAGGTCGTCGTCGGGCGGGTGATCCGGTTGGCGCTGTCCAGCCGTTTCCCCACCGGGACGAATTGTTCCGCTTTTAAATCCATCCGTTCTCCCTCCTCAATCCAGCTTCACCCGCCGGTCAACCACCACGTAAAGCACGTCTACCAGGAAGGTGATGACCACCAGGACCACGGCGTAAAAGGCGGTCATGCCCAGAATGACAGTGTAATCGCTCTCTTTGACGGCGTTGACCAGATACTTGCCCATGCCGGGAATGTTAAAAATGTTCTCAATGACAAAAGAGCCCACCAGGGTGCCCGCCATCATGGTGCCGGAGATGGTGATGATGGGCGTAATGGCGTTCCGGACCGCGTGCCGCCAGATGACCTGTCCATTGGTCAGGCCCTTGGCCCGGGCGGTTTTGATATAGTCCTGACCCAGCACGTCCAGCATGCTGGTCCGCATCATCCGGGCGATGTAGGCGATGAGCCGCAGCCCGAGAGCCAGGCAGGGCAGGACCATGTAGACCGCGCCGCCCCAGCCCGCCACAGGGAACCACTGGAGCTTTGCCCCGAAGGAGTATTGGAAGAGGCTGGCGAAGACGAAAGCGGGCACGGACACGCATAGGATGGACAGGATGATGACCAGATAGTCGGGCAGCCGCCCCCGGTTGCAGCCGGAGATGATGCCGAACACAATACCGGTGGCGATGCCGATGACGCAGGCTACCATGCCCAGGGTGAAGGAAACGGGGAAGCCCTTGGCAATCAGGCTGTTGACGGTCCGGTTGGCGTACTTGAAGGAGGTGCCGAAGTCGCCCCGGAGCAGGTTGCCCATATAGATGACGTACTGCTCCCAGAGGGGCTTATCCAGGCCGTACTTGGCCTCCAGGTTGGCCATAATCTCCGGGCTGATCCGCTTCTCGTCTGAGAAGGGGTCGCCGGGAATGGAATGCATAAGCGCGAAGGTCATGGTGATGATGACCCACAGGGTCAGAATGGCCAGAAGGACGCGCTTGATGGTATATTTGAGCATGCGGGAGCCCCCTTTTACGCTTTCGTTCAAGAAACAAGAATATCACATTAGGTTTTCCGGATTGAGGGCCTGAAGCTCCTCCAGAACGAAGCGGCCGTCTTTCCGAATCACCACATCGTCAAAGATGATCTCGCCGCCGCCCCATTCCGGCGTCTGAATGAGCACCAGGTCCCAATGGACCTTAGAGCGGTTGCCGTTTTCGCAGCCGCCGGCGCAGTTGCCCGGAGTGAAGTGGAGGCTTCCCATGATTTTTTCATCGAACAGGGTTTCGTTCATGGGCTGGAGCACGAAGGGATTGACGCCGATGGCGAACTCGCCCACGAAGCGGGCGCCCTCGTCGGTGTCCAGAATGGCGTTGAGCCGTTCGGAGTCGTTGGCGGTGGCCCGGACGATTTTCCCATTCTCGAATTCCAGACGGATGTTCTCGAACTGGAAGCCGTCCACCAGGGACGGGGTGTTGTAGGTGATGACGCCGTTCACCGAATCTATGACTGGAGCGGAGTAGACCTCGCCGTCAGGGATGTTGCAGTGTCCGTCGCACTTGACCCCGCCGATGCCCTTGATGGAGAAGGTGAGGTCAGTGCCGGGAGCGGTGATGCGAACCTTGTCGGTCCGGTCCATCAGGGCCTTGAGGGGGTCCATGGCCCGGCTCATCCGGTCATAGTCCAGGTTGCACACGTTGAAGTAGAAGTCGGTAAACTCCTCGGTAGAGGATTTGGCGGCCTGAGCCATGGCGGAGGTGGGGTAGCGGAGCACCACCCAGCGGGTGCCGGGGCAGCGGTCCTCCATGAGGAGCTTCATTTCGTAGTGCTGGTTGTAGAGGTCCACCTTTTCATAGGGGACGCCGTTTTCCTCGTAGGCGTTCTCGGGCAGGCGGATGCCGATGTAGCAGTCCATGGCCCGCATCCGGCCGGCCTCCAGCCGGTAAAGCAGGTCCATCTGCTCCTCGTCACAGCCCATCATCAGAGCCCGGTCCAGATAGGGGTGCTTGAGGCTCAGGAAGGGGCGGCCCTTGGCGGCGTAGACCTCCCGAATGAGGTCGGCCACGAAGGGCAGGTCCGCGCCTCGGGTCTCGATGAGCACGTTTTCGCCGGGCTGAACGTTCAGGGAATAGGTCACAAGGTTGTGCGCCAGCTTGCTGGCACGCTGGTCTTTCACCATAGTATTCTCCTCCTTCTCTTCTTTTTCTTGAAAGAAAAAGAAGCAAAAAGAACTTTAAACTGGGTTTTAAGTAATACCTTTCTGTTGAGCCAACGCGATTAACGCGTTCCGCATGCGTTCCACCGCGTCATAAATCCGCTGGTCATCCCGGTAGCACCCGTGAACCAGCCGAAGATGCCCTGCGCCCTGGGGACCGTAGGCCGTGCCGTCGTTGATAAACACACGGGCGTGCTCCAGCAGCCAGGCGGAGACCTCCGGCGCGGTGCCCAGAGCCCGGACATCCAGCCAGGTCAGGAAGGTGGCCTGGGGCAGCTGCATCCTCACGCCTGGAATGTCGTGGAGCAGCTCATAGACCCGTTTCCGGCGGCGGTCAAAGATTTCCCGGTACTCCTCCAGGAAGGAGAGGTCCGCGAAGGCCTCAATGGCGGCCAGCTGGAAGGCGGTGTTGGTAGCTCCGATGACGTTGACGGCGCTGCCGTACATCACATCCAGGATGTGGTCATCGGCCACTACATAGCCCACCCGGAAGCCGCTGAGTCCCATGCCCTTGGAGATGGAGAACACGGAAACGGTCCGCTCCCACATGCCGGGCAGGGAGGCCATCGTTACCATTTCCCGGCCGTCAAACACGCTGTCCTCAAAGGCCTGGTCTACCACCAGAATCAGGTCATTGGTCACGATAAAGTCCGCCAGGGCGGTGAGCTCCTCACGGGTAAACACAGTGCCGGTGGGATTGTTGGGGTTGGTGAGCAGCACCATTTTGGTCCGTTCGGTCAGCCGGGCCCGGAAGGCGTCCACCTCCAGGGCGAAGCCCTTTTCCTCGTTGAGGGGGACCGGAACGGCCTTGGCCCCCAGCAGGCTGGGATTCAGAAAGTTGCTGGGGTAACTGGGGTCGGGTACCAGCACCTCGTCGCCGGGACACAGAAAGGGCATCATGGCGAAGAGGAGGCCGGAATCTGAGCCTGGGGTGATGAGGATATTCCGGTCGGGCTCCACAGCAAGCTGGTTGAAGGCATGAAGCTTTTTCGCAATGGCTGCTTTCAGGTCGTGGCTGCCGATGGGGGTGGTGTAGTGGATGGCCTCGCCGCTGTCCAGGGCCTCCGCGGCCCGGCGGCGGACCCGCTCAGGGAGCACTTGGTCCGGCTGAAAGGGGTCGGCCCAGCTGAGCATGTCCACCCCCCGCTTGGCCATTTCATCGGCTACGTTGCCCACATCCGCCTTGGATACGGCGGAGAACAGGCCGCCCTTTAAGTCCCGGAAGCCGGGATTCATCCGTTCATAAATCGACATGAAACCTCCTTTTCTCTTCTTTTTCTTGAAAGAAAAGAAGCAAAAAGAACTTTATGCTGGGATCTTTTTTACCCGATGACGGCGATTTTATCCCGGTCGCCGTCCATAAAGCGGGTGCTCCCCTCTGTATAGGCGATGGTTTCCTCCAGCATGAAGCAGACATCCTGCCCGTCCCACTCCGGCACAGGCTCGGTGATGTTCAGCTCCAGGGCGTAACAGGTGTCAGGGTGGAGGCACAGTTCTCCATGTCCGGGAACAAAGCCCTGATTGTCGTACATGCCCATGCTGGGACCGGCCCCGTGGCCGTACACGCCGATGGGGTGGCTGTAGAGCATGGGCCGGATGCCCTCCCGCTTGGCCTGCTCCACGGCGGCGGAGAAGATTTCATTCCCGGTAAGCCCCTCTTTGAAGTTCTCCCGAACGATATCCTGGAACCGGTTGCCCTTGGAAAATCCGGCCAGCAGTCCGGCGGGGATTTCCGTTTCTCCGTCCCGCAGCACGTAGGCCAGCCGCTGGGAGTCGGTATAGAGTCCGAAATAAGTCAGTCCCATGTCCGTGTGGAGGAGGTCCCCCTTTTCGATGACCACGCCGCTCATCCGCTGGTCCGTGCCGCCGCGGCGCTGCAAATCCACATCCGGAGAAAACCAGGCGTCCAGGCCCATGTCATTGATGCGCTGCATGATGAACCATTCCACGTCGGTAGTGGTGGTGACGCCAGGCGTGATGACATCGGTGGAATAGGCCTCCCGCAGCACGTCCATGGAAATGCGGTAAATCTCCGGATAGAGGTCCAGTTCCCGCTGGGTCCGGGTTTCCAGCCAGCGGATGGCGATGGAACCGTCTGCCGCCAGCCGGTCCCCCAGGCAGGCGTACAGCCTATCCCACAGCAGCTTGCACAGGCCGTCAGCCTGGGCGCAGTCCTCGGAAATGTTGACAGCCACCCGATTGGGATTCCGGTCCTCCACCACCTTCAAAATGGCCTCATACTGGTCCTGGGTCCTCGGGTCGTAGGCCTGGCGGTAGAATGGGGCCAGCCGGGGATTGGGCCGGGACAGGCTGAGGGCCTCGTAGGTCCCGTTTTTGTCCAGGGAGAAAATGAAGCAGCTGGTTCGGGACGCATTTTTCACCAGCTGTGGGGTCAGGGTCTTAAACACTGGGTCCTCATTGTACTCCCGGCAGATGACCAGCCACATGTCCACGCCGCATTCCTTCAGGAGCTTGGGCATCAGATGGTCCAGCCGCTCCTTGAGAATTTCGTCACACACCTGGTATTGCTCTTGGATGGAACGGATATCCGCTTCTTTTTTCAGTAATTGCATAACTCTTATCCCCTCTCTTCCGCTTTCTTGAAAGAAAGCTTGGCAAAGAACTTCAAACCGGCCCGGAAGTCTGTCGTGAGAACACAGCTTGAGGTTCTTTTTGCTTCTTTTTCGTTCAAGAAAAAGAATGGAAAACCGATGTCCGAACGGCAGCGCCGCCGAAACAAAAAGGCTGCCCTCAGCACGAAGGGGACCTTCGTACTGGGACAGCACCTTCGCGGCCGCTCTGACTCATTTATGTGCTAAAGTATATCAGATTGAGAATTAAGTGTCAATTCCAGATGCCGGTTTTCTGATATGTTTAGCTGATATAGATAAATTGAGATAAAGTTACTGCTTATTTTTGGTCAATACGTCTAAAATGTTTCCGAAGCCAAGAATATTGTCTCAACAAAATGTTGGAAGAATTACTCTTTGAGGTAGCGATAGACCGTTTTTTCGGACACAGCCAGCCGCTCAGCCACATTCTGAACCTTGCCCTTGAACTCAAACACGCCGTCCCGGCGAAGCTCCGCGACAATATGCCGTTTTTCCGCTGTGCTGAGCTGATCGGGCGTTTTTCCCTCCATGCAGCGCTGAAAAATGTTGTTAATGCGCTCCTCTATGGTGCTGCCCAGGCGGAATGTCTCCTTCCGGTCCTGAACCAGCAAATCCGGGTCCAGAATCAGCGCCCGCTTGAGGGAGGACAGGCCGCCGAGCAGATCCCCAATATCAATGTTGACACACAGCAGCCCGGCCAGCTCGTCCCCGTCCCGGATAAAATAGGTGGAGGAGCGGAAGGTTCTTTCGTCGCTTCCCCCCACGTAGTTGACCACATAGGGTTCCCGCAGATACCGTTTGCTGCGAATCAGCTCCATGGCGTAATCGGTCATGCCGTTGCCCCGGTGCCGGTTGGTCAGGCTGGGCTGGGTCACATAAAGGATGGAGTGATCCAGATCCCGCGCGTCATGGACCAGCACCTCGCATTTCTCCCCGTTCATCCGGGCGATAAAGTCCGCCAGTGGAATATAACTCATCAACAGTTCAGTTCGAGTCATGTTGGAATCGCTCCTCATTCATTTGTAGTTTCTGACGGCGCTTTGCCCGTTGCACCCCTCAGATTGAGACAAGCCGCCGCGCCGAAGGCCGCCGCGCAAACCGCCATAGGCAGGCGCGGCGCCAGCTCATACAGCAGTCCGGCAGACAGGGAGCCAGTCACCATGCCCACCGCACGCACAGAGGAAAACACGCCGGAGATTTGTCCGTGCCCTGCCCGGCTGTTTCGGATGACCAGGGCCTGCTGGAGGGGCAGGTAAAGGGAATTCAGAACGTAAAACGCCATATTGACCCCGATGTAGGGCCCGATTTCCCCAATCGCCAGGGAGAGCGCCAACGTGCCGCCCGCCAGTCCCAAAATCACAGTCAGCGGAGTCCGGCAGCTGGTGTTGCGCTGGAGCCACATGCCCAGCGTCATGTTGACCGCGATGCCCGCCAGTCCCACTGCGGCGTAAATGTAGCCGTTATAGGCTGGCGGAAAGGCAAACTGGTCTTTGATGTAGTAATTGAAGGCATTGTCGTAGGCTGTTCCGGCAAAGCAGGCGGCGAAGACGGACAGAAGAAAGAACATCATGGTCCGGTCCATCAGCGGCGCGGCGTCCAGGAAGGCGGACAGCGGGTTGACCGCCCGGGCCAGATGAAGATGGCGCTTTTCATAATGGGGGCCGTCCTGGAGCAGCAATCCAACCCCGGCGGCCGTCAGGCAGAGCAGCCCGAACTGGGCCAGAAAGGCCGGCTGAACCGTCCTGTTTCCCAGCACGCCCCCTGCCAGATAGCCGGCGGCTGTGCCGGCTGAAGTCAAGGCCGCGCACACGGCCATGGACCGGCCCTGCCGGGCCGGCTCGGACACGTCGGCCACATAGGCCATGAAGCAGACGGTACAGCCACCGCTGAACAGGCCCGCGATCAGCCGGGCCAGAATCAACTGGGGAATGGTAGTGCTGTACAAAAACAAAAGCTGGCCTCCGGCGTAGCCCAGAATGGCCGCTGTCATGGTGCGGATCCGTCCAAAACTGTCGCTGGCCCGGCCCCAAAAGGGACAAAAAAGGAAGTTTGTGCAGGACATGGCCGCATAGGCCGCACCAAAAAGATAGCTGGGCATGCTCAGCGCCTTCAGGAAGGTTGGCGTCACCGGATGGACCATATTTGCCGCCAATACCTGCAAAAACATTAAAATAAAGAACCGATTCAACGATGCCCGCCTCATCGCCAGCCCCCCTTGTCCAGATAGCCGCCGGTGTTTAGACTACCATGTGAATCGGATATTGTCAAACAAATTTCTCAATTATTGAGATTTTTTTCTCACGCGTTCCGCTGCCTTCCTCACGCGCACACTCAAAACGCAGGCAAGCAAAGGGCTTCCCGGTTTTGAGAAGCCGGCCCAGAGCGTGGCAGCTGAATTACGTGGTGCTGCCAGCCAGGTCCGTGTCAGTCAGCTGCCTGTTGGCCCGGAGAGTCTGTGCGATTACTTCTGAAGAAAAAGCTGGGAATGTAACGAGGAAAGTGGTATAATAAGGAACATGGGGCGCTGGACCATAGTATGTTACGGATGATTGGGACAAACACAAACGTCCTCTATGCAGCGTTTCCTGCATAGAGGACGTTTGGCTGTCTGCTCCTCAAATGGACTCAAAGCAGATCAGAGCTGCCTGCGAGGCAGGGGCGCCAGCTGCTTCAGCGTCCGGTCAAACGCGGAAAGAGCCAGACACTTCTGTTCCTTTTCAGGAAAAGAAGTTACTTCATGCCGTTCTCGTAGGCCTCGATCATCTTCTTAACCATCTGGCCGCCGATAGAGCCGGCCTGACGGGAAGTCAGATCGCCGTTGTAACCCTGCTTCAGGTTGACACCGACCTCCCTTGGTGTGCCTCCTCCATCTTAAGCGGGCTTCTCTTCAGAACATTTTTCGCCGTTTTCAGCAAATTCCCCGATGAATTTGTAGAAAATCCGCACACTCTGCCGGTAGGGCTGGTTGGCCCGGGCGGGGACCTTGTGTCCGCCGTTTTCGTACACCTTGGGACCGATCTCAATGCGCTCTACAAAGGTCAGCAGGGTATCCCGGTCCAACTGCTCCAGGTGGGTGTACTGCTTGGCCAGCTCAAAAAAGCGGGTGTAATTGTCCACCGCTTCCTGGACGGCATCGGGGGCGCTCAGCTCCTCCAGCGCGGCTTTCAGCCCGGCGGACTCC
>JAAWCD010000039.1 GCA_022793095.1 Oscillospiraceae bacterium
AAAAATAGGATGACAAAACTGCCGGGGCATAGAGTGGGGGGATAGTGTGAAAGGGGGGCGAAGCCCCCGCTTTCGCGTGCAGTCACCCGCCCGCAGGCGACTGATTTCGTCAGAATGACGAAATCAGCTTCAGGCTGTCGAGTTTCTCGACAGCCTGAGAGCGCCGCCGGTATAACCGGCGGCGCTCTCTTGACTTTTCCGCTATTTGCCCAAGTGAGCTGCCCCAAACCCGTGGGGCAGCAGCCCGTCCAAGGCAGCCTCCTCATAGGAACCATCCCGCCGGACCGCCAACACCCGCAGTTGGGGCGCGAACTCATAGAGCATCTGCCGGCAGGCCCCGCAGGGCCAGCAGCAATCCTCGCTCTGCCCGGCCACCGCCAGGCGGACAAAGGAACGTTCGCCCTCGCTGACAGCCTTCACCAGCGCGGTCCGCTCCGCGCAAATGGTGGAGCCGTAGGCAGCGCTCTCCACGTTGCAGCCGGTGTAAACCGCGCCGCTGGCGCACTCCAGGGCGGCCCCCACCGGGAACCTGGAATAGGGACAGTAAGCCCGTTCCATGCTGGACACGGCCAGCGCGGCCAACTCTTGATCCGTCATAATGCCGTCCTCCTGCCGTCAGGACTTCCAGCCGATGGAACGCTGTTCCTCGTCCAGCATTTTGTCATACGCCTGCTTGATGAGGGCGGATATGTTGGACTGAATGTCCTCATAGGTCCGCTGGTACATCTTCCACAGGCACCGGGGGTTTGCCTTTTCCTCCGAGACCTGGGCGGTCTGGCTGACACAGTTTACATAATAGTAAATGGTGGACCGGCCGAGGGGAGCGCCCTCCGGCGTCAGGAAAACCGGACCGCTGCCCAGCCGCTCCCGCCGGATAAAGTCCAGCAGCTCATCCTGAAGGGTGGGCGGGAGGTGCAGCAGGCGCTGCCGGGTGTGATTGTGATACTCCAGATTCACCGCGCCGTCCCGCACGGCGTCAGTGGTGAGCTGGTGCAGCTCCTGAATCCGCAGTCCGGCCCCGCCCAGGGTCTTGATGATGAGGTAGGAGCGCTCCCGATCCATGGCCTTGGCCGCGCCCAGCATACGCAGGTATTCCGCCCGGCTCAGCTCTGGCTGAATGGCGTTTTCCCCGTGGTAAAAGTCGTCCAGGGTCCACTCCCGGCGGCCGATGTATTGGCAATAGCTGTTCAGCACGGAGATCCGGACGTTAATCGTCCGGGGGGAGAGCCCCTGTTTTTCCAGCCATGTCTTCCACTGCTCTCCGGTTTTCGCTGAGATGCGCTTCCCAGAGGGGAGGTAGTCGTAAAGCCCCTCCATTATCCTCCGGTAGCCCCGCAGGCTTCCCGCGCTGCGTCCCTTTTCCTCCAAGTACTCCAAGAAGCCGTCAATCCGTTCCTGTGTCAATCGTTCCGCAGCCATAGTTTAGTCCTCTTTTCTCCTCAGGTGTGACATCACCTGACAACAAAGCCCACGTTAGGTCACATTTCGCCTTATATAATGGAATTATATCATATATCCCAAAAAATGCAAGGGGTTCTTGCTTTCTTTCTAAGGAATTCAAGAAAAACGCCGGAAGCCTCCGGCAGAATGGGGAACGGATTGCCAGATGCTCCGCTCTCCGCAATGGCAACGCTTCGGAAGCCCTCCGAACAAACGGAAGAGCTTGCAAATTTCTCACCGCTGCCGCCCACGGCGGCAGCGGTGAGGCTTCCCTATGGCCGCTTTGACTTCGGGCACCTGACATGATCCGTATCGGGCCAGAAGCTGTTAGCCTCCATGATGTCCCTCAAAGCCTCCACGTACTTTTCCGACTTGTGGACGACAAAGTTGTCAGCGTCGATGGGGATACCCTTGGCGGCCATCTGCCGGATGCTCCAGACATAGAGGATATCCAGGGCGGGAAGCAGTCTGGCTCCTTCCACAGTCAGCATATAGTCGATGGTGGGCGGGAAGGTGCTGCTGTCCACCACCCGCTGAACCAGGCCGTCCTCAATCAGCTCCTTGAGCTGCTGGCTCAGCACCTTCTCCGAGACCGGCAGGACCTTTAGGGTCTGATTGAAGTGGATTTTGCCATAGGTGTAAATCTCGTGCAGAATGGTCATCTTCCACTTCCCGCCGATGCAGTGAAGAATATAGTGATATGGATTTGTCGGTTCTTGAAAACGTTCCCGCGGCATGGATGCACCCCTCCCTCTCGTGTTTTGAAGTGTTTTACATTTTATCATAGTCTGCCCTGAAGGGCAACCGGTTTCAGGGAGCCAGCCCCGGTTTCACCCACGGAAACCGCCCCTTGGAGCGCCAAAATTGCAGCTTTGTTTTTAGGCAGTATCACGAACCGGTCCTCGAAAGAGGACCGGTTTTTTTTACACTTTGCTAATTTGAATCCGGCCCGTTTTGTGCAATCTCCCAGATACCTGGCGGTAAGCACTTACCGACTTGTCAGTATATGATAGAAAAGTGCCTAATTGTGGACCGGACCGCCCTGCGGTATGCTTGAGCCACAAAAGCAAACGCCCCAACAAGTAAAATGAAAAGGAGAGATCATGATGATCAAGCGCACCTATGAGGAGCTTCAGCCTTACTTCCCCCCCGCACACTTCGGCGTGACCTGCAAGCGGTATCACGGCAAGGATGAGACCGGGGCCTCTAAGTTCTGGATCGGTATCTCCGAGTTCGAGCCCGACGGCGGCGCAGAGTGGGCCTATGACGACAACCCGCTGGAAAAGGTTTACTTCGTGCTTGAGGGCGAAATGACCGTCACCGACAAGGACGGCAAGAAGTACGTCATCCACGCCAATGAGAGCATCAGCTTTCCTCCCAACGAGGGCCGGGGCCTGAAGAACGAGTCCGGCAAGCCCGCCAAGATGCTGGTCATCATCAACTATCCTGAGGCGTAACAGAAAGGAGCGTATCACAAATGGTCGCAATTGAGAAAAGCTTTGTCAACAACATGTTTTCCGTAGAGGGCAAGGTCGCCCTGGTCACTGGCGCTACCGGCGCGCTGGGCAAGGTGCTGGCCAAGACCTACGGCTATGCCGGCGCGAAGGTCTTTATGACCGGCCGCAGCGAGGGCAAGCTCCAGGAGCTGGAGACCGAGTTCAAGGCCGAGGGCATTGACTGCGCCTACTACGTGGCGGACCCTGCCAGCGAGGAGAACGTGAAGGACTTGGTGAAGGCCTGCGTGGCCAAGTACGGAGAGGTCAACATCCTGGCGGTCTGCCATGGCTTCAACAAGCCCAAGCCCATTCTGGAGCAGTCTGTCGAAGAGTGGCAGTACATCATGGATGCCGACTGCAAGAGCGTTTACATTATCCTGAAGTACGTGGCTGAACAGATGGTCGCCCAGGGCAAGGGCGGCAAGATGGTGGTCGTGACCAGCCAGCGCTCCAAGCGTGGCATGGCGGGCTATACCGGCTACTGCACCTCCAAGGGCGGCGCGGACCTGATGGTCAGCAGCATGGCCTGCGAGCTGAGCGCCAAGCACGGCATCAACATCAACTCTCTGTGCCCCACAGTGTTCCGCAGCGAGCTGACCGAGTGGATGTTCGACCCCGAGTCTGAGGTGTACAAGAACTTCCTGAAGCGGGAGCCCATCGGACGGCTGGCTGAGCCCGCCGACTTCGCCGGCTATGCGCTGTTCCTTTCCTCCGACGCCTCCAACTACATCACCGGCGCAAACTGCGACTGCTCCGGCGGCTACCTGACCTGCTAAGTTCCTTTCCTTGCTTTTCTTGAAAGAAAAGGAACTGAAAAGAACCTCAAACAGCGCTTTTAGGAACGATTTTGGCAGAACCAGTTTGAAGTTCTTTACGAAGCTTTCGTTCAAGAAGGTGTTATCGTAGACTCTGTGCCGGGCGCGGGAATTCCCCCAAAACCTTCCGCATTCCTCCCGACTGCCACACCGCGGCGGCATTGATTCTTTTGTCCCAGCGCACGGTTCCGCACTTGGCGCCGGGGAAGGCGCGGGCCCTCACAGCCGCGCCTTCCCCGGGACATGCACGCGCCGCCTGCCGGAACCGTGCCGGGAGACAAAATGAAAGGGGACCCCTCAGTGGAAAACCGCCACCTGCATATCCTGTGGACCAATGCGGACCCCACAACCGCCAAGCTTATGGTGATGATGTACGCCAAGTACAGCATGAAAAACGGCTGGTGGGACAAATGCACCGTCATCGTCTGGGGAGCTACCGTGAAGCTTCTCTCAGAGAACCAGGAGCTTCAGGAGGAAATGCGGCTGCTTCAGACCGGGTACGGCGTTGAGTTCGCCGGGTGCGTCACCTGCGCCAAGGAGCTGAACGCGGTTGACAAGATGACGGAGCTGGGCGTAAAGCTGGAGCCTTGGGGACCCCACCTCACCCGGTTGATTCAGACCGGCGCTCCCCTGATTACCGTCTGACTGGGAACACTCCCGATGTACCTTACAACATATGGACTAATTTATAAGGAGGACTTTACTTATGGGCAAGACTGTTTTCGTAGACCTGACGCATCCCTTCGGTGCTGAAATTCCCCGCTGGCCCTACTTCGACAAGCCCGACATTGTGGGCGCTCATTCCATGGCCAAGGGCGGCGTGCTGACCCAGAGCATCAAGTGCACCATGCACACCGGCACCCACTGCGACGCGCCCCGTCACGTGATGGAGTACGAGTTCGACGGCCGCCGGGCCCGTTATTCCGACGAGATGCCCATCGACGCCTACACCGGCCAGGCCGTCGTACTGAAGATCGACATTGAGCCTTGGGGCCTCATCACCGACAAGCATTTGGATGCCGCCTGCGAGAAGTACGGCGTCAACCAGGCGGACCTGGAGGGCAAGGTAGTCTGCCTGAACACCGGGATGCACCGTCTGTTCGACGATTCCAAGGCTTACTATCACTACTCCGCCGGCACCGGCGTGGAAGCCGGCAAGTGGTTTGTGAAGAACAAGGTCAAGTGCGTGGCCATGGACAGCCAGGCTCTGGACCATCCCCTTCACACCGCCATGGGCAACAACGGCATGACCCGCATGAACCTGCTGGGCGCCACTGGCAACCCCATTACCGAGGAGTACAAGATGCTGTTCGGCGAAGAAGCCTACGCCAAGTTCGACAAGTTCGAGTACATCCGCCTGTTCGGCCAGAAGGCCTATGACGAGCTGTACGGCGACCTGGAGGACATCGGCATCTGGGGCACCTGGGAGCCCTGCCACAAGGAAATGCTGGGCCACGGCATCGTAGGCGTTGAGAACCTGGGCGGCGACCTGGATATGATTCCTCCCGGCGTGTGGTTCCGCTTCAACTGCTTCCCCCTGCGCTGGTACATGGGCGACGGCTCCATGGCCCGGTGCAGCGCCGAGATTGACGAGGACCTGCTCGTCAAGGGTGTGCCCACCCGCACCTACAAGTACGGCGGCACCGGCTACGGTGAGGCCGAGGGCAACGGCGAGAGCTGCCTGGAGTACATCCAGAAGCTGTTCAACCGCAATAAGTAACATGGTGTTACTTCCTTCTTTTTCTTGAAAGAAAAAGAAGGAAAAAGAACTTTAAGCGGCTTGCGCTGAAGTTCTGACGAGACCTCAAACAGGGCGGGAAAGGGAAGATTTCATTTCCCGCCCTGTTTGCGGCCATAGTGGGGGGAAACGTTTTGGCCTGTCTGTTCCTCTGTTTCTCTGTTTACAGGCAGGTCAAACGACTTTTGAATCTTCAATAGGAGAGAAACTTTATGAAAAAGGTAAATTCACTTCCGGACGGCAACAAAAATTCCATCTTCAATTTCGGCATGTGGGGCTGGGTCACGATTCTCTACTGCCTGTTGATGTTTTTCCTATATGTGGGCATGTGCAACGACGGCTCCAATATCACCGCTCCCGCCATTGCCGGCGTGCTGGGCGTGGAAAACGGCGTCATCATGAACATGAACTCGATCGCGGGTCTGGTGGGCGTTGTCTTCTTTATCATCGTGGGCCAGATCAACCAGAGAATCGGTCCCCGCATGACCTCCGGCATCTGCTGCATCGTGGCTGGCGTGGCCTACATCCTGGCCTTCAACGTCCACAGCGTTTTCATGTACTGCGCGGCCATGTGCTTTGTGTACGGCGGCATCATGTCCGCGGGCTATGTGGCCGGCGGCACGCTGGTGGCCTCCTGGTTCCCCAAGAAGAAGGGCGTGGTCATGGGCTACACCACCATGGGCCACAACTTCGCTTCCGCCTTCTATGTTCAGCTGGTCTCCATCCTCATCGGCCCCACCGTTCTGAAGACCATCGGCGGCGCTGTGGTGCCCATCGGCATCGCGGCCATTGTCCTGGGCATCCTGGGCATGATCCTCATCCGCAACACGCCCCAGGAGCGGGACCTGAATCCGGACAACGTTTCCGACCAGGTTTACGAGAGCGAGTACGACACCAACGAGAGCGACGACGGCGGCTGGACTGTGGGCAAGCTGCTGGCTACAAAGGAGCTGTGGCTGGCCGCCATCACCACCGGCGCGTTCCAGATCTGCTCTGTGGGCGTCATGACTCAGCTGGTGCTCCGCAATGTGGAAATTGGCTTCGAGCAGCAGACCGCCCTGAACATCATGACCGTCCTGGCCCTGGGCGGCGTGGCCGGCTCCTGGCTGGTGGGCGTCATCGACGAGAAGATCGGCACCAAGAAGACCATGATCGGCTTCGGCGTCTGGTACTGCATTGCGCTGCTGCTGAACTTTGCCACCGGAATGAGCATCACCCCGCTGGTGTATGCCTCCCTGTTCATGATTGCCATGGGCATCGGCGGTTCCGCCAACTTTACCACCTCTCTGCCCACCTCCATTTTCGGCCGGCAGGGCTTTGACAAGGTGAATTCCGTGATTTTCCCCATTCAGGGCGCGATCACTGCCCTGTGCTTTGCGGTGAACGGCTTTGTGCAGCTGGCCACGGGCGGCCAGATCCGCATGGCCTATCTGGTGTTCGCCGGCGTGGCGCTGGTGAACGTGGTGCTGGTCCTGCTGGTGGACGAGCACAAGTATAACCGGGACTGGAAAGCGGCTCACAAGAGCTGAGCGGCATCGGTCGTTTAAAGTTCTTTTGCTTCTTTTCTTTCAAGAAAAGGAGAGAAAAACAAGAAGGAGCTGAGTTTTCATGGCGAAAACCATTATTACCGTGGCGACCACCGGCGCATGGCCCAAGAAGGAAAACAACCCCAATGTGCCCATGACGCCCCAGGAGATTGTCAATGACGTGTACGACTGCTGGCAGGCCGGGGCCGCCGTGGCCCATCTCCACATGCGGGACGGCCAGGGCAACGGCACCATGTCCACCGATAAATTCCGGGAGACCGTCAAGCTTCTCCGGGAGCAGCACCCCGACTGTGATATCATCCTGAATATGACCACCTCCGGCGATCTGAACGCCACCGACGAGACCCGGCAGGCTCATCTGAAGGAGCTGCGCCCGGAGATGGGCTCCTATGACTGCGGTTCCATGAACTGGCTGAACACCAGCCTGTTTCTGAACCCGCCCGCCTTCCTGGAGGAGCTGGGCAAGAACATGCAGGAGTGGGGCGTCAAGCCGGAAATCGAGGCCTTTGACCCCGGCATGATTGCCAACGCCGCCTACTATCTCAAGAAGGGCGTTTTGAAGGCGCCTCTCCACTTCCAGTTCTGCATGGGCTGCGCCAACGGCATCCCCGGCAACATGAAGAACCTGGTCTTCATGAAGGAGACCATGGAATCTCTGTGTCCTGGATCCACCTGGAGCTGCTTTGGCGTGGGACACTGCGCCATGGAAATGACCTACGGCGCGGTGGCCCTGGGCGGGCACATCCGCGTGGGTATGGAGGACAACGTCATGTACGCCAAGGGCCAGCTGGCTGAGAGCAACCGGCAGCTGGTGGAGCGGGCGGCCCGGGTTATCCGGGAGTACGGCAATCAGGCCGCCACCCCCGCCGAGGCCCGTGAGATTCTGAATCTGAACAAATGAGCTGGGGCGCGTACTGGATGTACTACCGGTGCCCCCAATGCGGAGCGAAATTCCGCTGGGATTTGGGTACTGTGACCAATCCGGACTTTGGGCACTGCCCGGCCTGCGGCACGGAGGGCGTGCTGGAGGGCGAGAGCAAAGCGCTGCCTGAGGACCCGGACAGCTATCCCGACTGCTCGGAATAAACGCATCGTCCGGGCGGGGGGAATCCCCGCCCGGATTGTGTGCGTGATGGAGCGGTGTTCCAAGCCGGAATCCCCTCCATCCCAATTCGGAGTCCGTTTCAAGTTCTTTTTGCTTCTTTTTCTTTCAAGAAAAAGAAGAGAAGAAAGGATGTGCTTTCTCATGAAGGAAATCAAGAATATTCTCATCTGCGGCGCTGGCATGATGGGCAAAAACATCGCCTTCGTCATGGCCTCCAACCCCGCCTATCAGGTCGCCCTGTACGACCTCTACCCCACCGACGTGCCCGCCGGCATCCGTACCAACACCAAGCAGCTGGTGGACAAGGGCGTCATGACCGCCGCCGGTATCGACGAGCGGCTGTCCCGCATCTCCTTTACGACCGATATTGACAGCCCTCTGGTCTCTGGCGCGGACTTCGTCATTGAGGCCGTGTTCGAGGACATGAACATCAAGCAGGAGACCTTCGCCAAGCTGGAGGCACGCTGCCGCCCTGACACCATCTTCTGCACCAACTCCTCGGTCATGAGCCCCTCCCAGATCTCTGAGAAGCTCCAGCACCGGGAGCGCTTTGTGGGTACCCACTTCTGGAACCCCGGCCACCTCATTCCGCTGGTGGAGGTGGTCAAGTCCGACGCCTCCTCTGACGAGGTGGCCGAGACTGTCATGGAGGTCCTCCGCTCTGCCGGCAAAAAGCCTGTGATCTGCAAAAAGGACGTGCCCGGCTTCATCGCCAACCGGATGCAGCACGCTCTTTGGCGGGAAGCCATCTCCATTGTGGAGCGGGGCATCGCCGACGCCGCCACGGTGGACGAGGCGGTGAAGTACTCCTTCGGCCTCCGGCTGCCCCAGCTGGGCCCCATGGAGAACGCCGACATGGTGGGCACTGATTTGACCTACAACATTCACGACTACATCCTCCGGGACCTGGAGGACTCCCACGAGCCGTCCCCCATGCTCAAGGAGCTGCGTGACGGCGGCAAACTGGGCTTCAAGTCCGGCGAGGGTTTCCAGACCTGGACCCCCGAGCAGGTGGCCAAGTCCAACGCCAGCCTGAACGAATACCTCATCCGGATGCTGTACGGGAAATAACAAAACGGCCGCGAAGTGCCAGCTTCGCGGCCGCTTTTTCTCCTGATCAGCTTCATAATTGACATTTTCATGAAAAAGGACTATGATAGAGATGGAACAGCTCCCGGCAGGGAGCAGACATACCATAATATAAAGGAGGTTTTATTGATGAAACATAGGATACAGAGGGGCGCGCTTGTGCTGCTGATGCTGGTCATGACCTTCGCGCTGGCGGTCACCGCCTCCGCGGCGGGCACGGACGAGGTGAAGGTCCAGCTGGACGGCCAGATGCTGGCCTTCTCTGACGCGGCTCCGGTCATCCAGAACGGCCGGACCATGATTCCCATGCGGGCGGTGTTTGAGGCCCTGGGCGCGGAGGTCAGCTATGACGGCGCCACCAGGACCGTCACGGCCGTCCGGGAGGACACCACCGTGACCATGGTCATCGGCCAGAACACGGTTCAGGTCCAGGAGGGCGAAACCAGCCGCAGCTTCACCATGGACGTGACCCCCAGCGTGGACCCGGTCAGCGGCCGGACCTACGTGCCGGTCCGGTTTGCCGCCGAGGCCCTGGGCTGTAATGTGGGCTGGGACGCGGACGACCGCACGGTGCTGATTGTGGATGTGGACTCCGTGGTGATGCTGGCCGGGCCTTTTATTACTTCCGTAGCTAAAGATAGGAAAGTGCCGAGTGGAGGAAAAAGCAGGACACGAGAGGCGGATGATGCTGCAATTTTCGCATGAATGACTGAATTTTATGAGAGATATCAGCCGCAGTATAGGGTAGACAGCCTGA
>JAAWCD010000040.1 GCA_022793095.1 Oscillospiraceae bacterium
AAAAATAGGATGACAAAACTGCCGGGGCATAGAGTGGGGGGATAGTGTGAAAGGGGGGCGAAGCCCCCGCTTTCGCGTGCAGTCACCCGCCCGCAGGCGACTGATTTCGTCAGAATGACGAAATCAGCTTCAGGCTGTCGACTTTGTCGACAGCCTGAAAGGCGGCGTCCTGGAGACGCCGCCTTTTTAAATTGACCTTTTCGGTTTGCCGTGGTATGATTGGGGCATCAAAAGAAAAGGACGGTTTCCTGAGCTATGGATAAAAAACTGTTCCGCAGTATTCTGCTCATCATCACCTATGCGGTGCTGCTGGTGCTGGTGCTGCTCAAAATCGACGTGATTGCCGGAAGCGCGGCCAGCTTTTTGAGGGTCATGCAGCCCTTTTTTCTGGGCTTCGCCATTGCCTTCGTGCTTAACCGGCCCTGTGCCTGGTTCCGGCAGAGCTACGGCAGACTGCTGGGAGGAAAGGCGGAAGGGCTGGCCCTGCCGCTGGCGGTGCTCTCCTCCTACCTGACCTTTGTGCTGGCGGCAGTGATTCTGGTGGCCTTTGTGGTGCCTCAGATTGCGGAAAGCGGCCGGATGTTCGCCTCCAACCTGGAGGGGGGCATCCAGCATCTCACAATCTGGGTCAATCAGCTGCTTTCCAAAATGGACCTGGAGAATATCAACATCCCCAGCGTCACCAGCAACCTGAGCCAGACCCTGGAAAAGGTCTTTCACACCCTGACCGACGCCATGGGCGGCGTCATGGACCAGGTGCTGGCCATTACCAGCAGCATTATTTCTGTGGCGGTGACGCTGCTGCTGTCTCTGGTGTTCTCCGTCTACATGCTGGCGGGGAAGGAAACCCTGCTGGCCCAGTGCCGCCGCCTGGTTCAGACCTATGTTCCAGCCCGGTTCTCCGCGCCCTTCCTCCGGGTTATGGGCATGGCCGCGGATATTTTTACCAAGTATGTACAGGGCCAGCTTGTGGAAGCCTGTATTCTGGGGGGCCTGTGTTTTGCCGGCATGGTCATTCTGCGGCTGGATTACGCGCCTATGATTAGCGTCATCGTGGGGGTGTCCGCCCTGGTGCCGGTGGCGGGGGCCTACATCGGCGCTGTTCTGGGGGCGCTGATGCTGCTGATGGTGTCGCCCCTGAAGTCGCTTCTCTTTCTGGTCTATCTGGGCTGCCTTCAGCAGATTGAGGGCAACGTCATCTACCCCCGGGTGGTGGGCACCTCACTGGGCCTGCCTGGTATCTGGGTGCTCACTGCCGTGACGGTGGGCGGCGGCATGTTCGGCCTGCTGGGCATTATTCTCAGCGTGCCCACGGTCTCCCTCCTGTACGCGCTGGTGCAGCAGGACCTGCGCCGCCGGGCTGGAGGGCGCCTGGAGGCCGGGGCGGAGGACAGTCAGGCGGAGGAAAAATGACCTGTCCCAAATTCTACAGCTTATGTGGACAAATTCCACGAAAAACGATTGAAATTTCCGCGCCGGTATGGTAGAGTAGTGTTACAGAAGTGGACCTGCTTCCCAGGGTCCAATTATGTGCAACATTAAAGGAGTGATCTACATGGTTAGAGTTATCATGGGCAAAAAAGGCTCCGGCAAGACAAAGCAGATGATCGATCTGGTCAACGCCGCCATTACCAGCGAGAACGGCAATGTGGTCTGCATTGAGCGGAATCGCAAGCTCACCTATGATATTCACTACAACATTCGACTGGTGGAGGCCAGCGAGTATGATATTGCGACCTTCGAGTTTTTGAAGGGCATGATTTCCGGCCTGTACGCTGGCAATTACGACATCACCCACATCTTCATTGACTCTCTGTGCAAGATCGTCCCCTCCGACTGCGGTCCCGAGGTGGAGGAGTTCCTGGACTGGCTGAACGGCTTCAGCGACAAGCACGGCATCAAGTTCACCGTCACCATCTCCGCAGATGCGGAGCTGGCCACGGAGGGCGTGCGTAAGTATTTCTAAAAACGGCATGAGAAAACAGGCTCTGCGAGATTCGTGGGGCCTGTTTTCAGCTTGGACAAAATCTGCACGAAAGAAGGAACTGTTATGGACACCAAAACTTTTTTTGATATGAGCTACGGCCTGTTTGTGCTGAGCGTGGTCACGCCGGAGGGCAAGCCCACCGGCTGCACGGTGAACACCGCGTTTCAAATCACCAGCACGCCGCCCACCCTGGCCCTCAGCGTCAACCATCAGAACTATACCAACGAGCTGATTCGGAAGACAGGCCGGGTGTGTGTGAACATTCTCAGCCAGAATGTGGACATTGGAATCATTGGCGGCTTTGGCTTCCGGTCCGGCCGGGACAACGACAAGTTTGCCAATGTGCCCTATGTGATGGAGCAGGGGCTTCCCGTGCTGACGGAGGGCATCTGCGGCCACTTTATCTGCAAGGTGGTGGGAGAGACGGAGACCTCCACCCACACCATTTTCCTGGTGGAGGTAGAGGACGCGGTCCGCACGGGCGAAGGGAAGGTGCCGCCCATGACCTACGCCTACTATCATCAGGTGAAGAACGGCACGGAGCCGCCTACCGCGCCCACCTTCGTGGCCAAGGAGGAGGCTCCGGCGGCGGAGAAGTACGTCTGTCCGGTCTGCGGCTATATCTACGACGGCAGCGGCGGCCCCTTCGAGGACCTGCCCGGCGACTGGAAATGCCCCCTGTGCAAGGTCCCCAAGGCCCGCTTTGAAAAACGCTGACCTGCTTTTCTGGAAAGAAACGTAGGCAAAAGAACTTCAAGCTGGTTCTACCGGAAATGGGTGGTAGGACACAGCTTGAAGTTCTTTTTGGTTCTTTTTCGTTCAAGAAAAAGAACCGCTGTTGGGCATGTTGACATTTTTCAAACAAGGACTAAACTTTTGACATGCAGTACATGGCCCACAGCTCGGAAGCGCCGTCCACGATGAGGCCCAGGCCGATGCACTGAATCATGGCCGCTGCGGCCGCAAAGGGATTGACCAGCAGCACCACGCCCAGCAGGCTGGTGAGGATGCCGGTTCCCAGCACGACCGTCCAGCGGCTGTAGTTCATCCCCTTGAGCTGAAATGCCCGCTGGACCTTGGACAGCCCCCCCAGCATCAGAGCAATGCCCAGCACGATGGGCAGGATGGAGAGGATGATTCCCGGCTGTACCAGGGTGAAAATGCCCACTGCGGCAAAGATGACCCCCAGGAACAGGTCGGTCTGGAAGCCCCCCATTTCCTTCAGCCGCCAATAGCTGGCCAGCTTGACCGCACCAAAGAGAAGCGCCCCCAGGCCCAGAAGGGTGCAGATCAGACTTCCGCTCAGTCCCGGACGAAGCAGCAGCACCAGACCAAACAGAATATAGGCGGCGGAAACGGCCGTCTGGCTGGCCAGAATTCCACGAAAACGTTCCTTCATCAGGTTCAGACTCCTTTCGGATTGATTTGATTGGGTTCTATGGATGGTATATGCCCTTTGACGAGTCTATTATAACCGATCTCAACAGAAATTGCATCAGGCAAAATCTCAAAATTGTCCTGCCGCGCAGCGCAGGATGTGTTAGAAGCTGTATTCATAATCGGGGAATGGCGGCTGAGCACAGGATTTCGCTGCCAGACAAGACAATTTTTCGCCGGAATCCTTGGTGGATTCCAAGGAAAATTGGCGCCGTATGGTGGCGAAAGACAAGCTCAGAAGCTGTACCATTAGGCGAAGTGTGCGGATTTGCGAGCCAAAATCGTTGCTGGCAAGGCAAAAAAGCGCAGGAATACTGGATGTATTTTAAGCTTTTTTAACGAAGCCAACGGCGATTTTGGCCGCAAGGACGTGCACT
>JAAWCD010000041.1 GCA_022793095.1 Oscillospiraceae bacterium
AGAGCCTGTTCAAAATCTCCTGACACACCGTCTGAACCGGCCTTTTTCCGTCCAGCTGCGTCAAACATGCTCGGAATACATCCAGTATTCCTGCGCTTTTTTCCTTGCCGGACGAAAAAATTCCGGCCCATCCAGCGCACCCGGAGATTTTAAACAGGATCTGAGAGAGGGAGAGTATATGAGAAAGATTCTGGTTTTAGAGGATGAAGACAATATCCGTTCCTTTGTCGTGATCAACCTGAAGCGGGCAGGCTACGACACCATTGAGGCCGCCAGCGGCGAAGAGGCGCTGGAACAGCTGAAGAAAAACCCGGACATCAAAGTGGCCCTGCTGGATATCATGCTGCCCGACATCGACGGCTTTGAGGTGTGCCGGAGAATCCGGGCCAGCAATTCCCAGATTGGCATTATCATGCTGACCGCCCGGACCCAGGAGATGGACAAAGTGACCGGCCTAATGACCGGCGCGGACGACTATGTGACCAAACCATTCTCTCCCGCGGAGCTGACGGCGCGGGTGGACGCCCTGTACCGCAGAACCGGCGGAGAGGTCCCGGCTCAGGACTCCGGCGAAATCAGCCAGCCGCCATTCCTCCTCAACACCCGGAACCGGACCCTGGAGAAGAACGGACAGCGCATCAAGCTGACCCAGGTGGAATACGCTGTCGTTCAGCTGTTCATGGACAATCCGGGAAAGGCGCTCTCCCGCGAGGAAATTCTGGATGCCGTTTGGGGACGGGATTACTTCGGAGAGGTCAAAATCGTGGACGTCAATGTGCGGCGGCTCCGTATCAAAATTGAGGACGACCCGCAAAATCCCACATACATCACAACGGTTTGGGGATATGGCTATAAATGGGGATTTTAGGAAGTCCTTGAGAGGGGCTGCTCAGGACAACACCGGGCAACGCAGAGCCTTGAACGCACGGCCCGATGAGGTCATCAGGCTCTGCGTTTCAGCATCCCGGGGCATTTGATGAGCGCCTTCGGCACGGCGGGGCCGAAGGGGCCTCCAAATCCATCCGCCATTGCAGCAGCTTCGGTAGAGCCAGTTTAAAGTTCTTTGCCAAGCTTTCGTTCAAGAAAGCGGGAAGGAGGCGGGAGTGTGAATTCGGTACAGGGGATTCAGAAACGATGGATGGCCAACAGCTTGAGCACCGTGCTCATTCTGGTGGGCATCGCGGTGGCCGCCATTACCATGGTGATGGCCAGCTATTACTACACCTATCTGGAGTCCAGCCTGATGGCCAAGGCCAAAAGCACCAGCCTGATGATCGCCAACAACGGATACCAGACAGAAACCGCCTATCGGGAGTTCGCGCGGCAGTATGTGGAGGGCTTCGAGGATCGGGACAGGCTGGCCCTTCAGTTCCTCACGGCCGGCGGCAAGGTCTTCCTCTCCTCCCAGGGCAGCGGATCCACCCCCGGCCTGGCCGACTTCTCCCTCAGCACGCCGGATGTGAAAAGCGCCCTCCAGGGAACCGTTGACCCCTGGTCGGGCAGCGACCCTCAGACCAACGAGCGGGTCATGGCGGTGTCCGTTCCTCTCATTTACGACGGAGCTGTCCGGGGGGTGGTGCGGTATGTCACCTCCCTTTCCGCTGTCAACGGTCAGATTGTTCTGACAGGGCTGGTCACGCTGGCCGCAGGGCTGATTTTGTTTCTGGTGGTGGCGGTGTCCAACCTCTACTTCTTGAAATCCATCATCGAGCCTGTGGCAAAAATTACAGAAACCGCCAAGCGCATCGCTGCTGGAAGCTATGGCGTTCAAATCGAAAAGCAGCGGTATAACGACGAAATCGGCGCTCTGGCGGACACTATCAACGATATGTCTCTGAAAATCAGCCAATCAGAGAAGATGAAATCGGAATTCATTTCCTCTGTCTCCCACGAGCTGCGGACCCCTCTGACCGCGATCAACGGCTGGGGCGAGACCCTGGCCCGGGGCGAAGTCACCAATGCCGACGACGTGCGGAAGGGGCTGGGTATCATTGTCAGCGAGGCCAGGCGGCTGACGAAGATGGTGGAAGAGCTGCTGGAATTCTCCCGGATTGAGGACGGACGCTTTACGCTTCAGATTGAACCGGTGGACATCAAGGCCGAGCTGGAGGACGCGGTATACACCTACCGGGAGTTTTTCCGGAAGGAGGGCATTACCCTGGAATACCACGACTGTGAGGAGGAATTCGACACCATCCCCGGCGACCCGGAGCGGCTGCGGCAGGTGTTTTCCAACCTGCTGGACAACGCCGCCAAGCATGGCGGCGGCGGGCAGCGGATTGTTACCTCAATCTGGCAGGATGGGTTTGAGGTCTGCATCCGCGTGCGGGACTACGGCCCCGGTGTGCCGGAGGATGAGCTTCCCCATATCAAGGCCAAGTTTTACAAGGGTTCCTCTAAGGCCAGAGGAAGCGGTATCGGTTTGGCCGTCTGTGATGAGGTCATTACCCGGCACAATGGACGGCTGGATGTGGAAAACGCCGGGGGCGGAGGATTTCAGGCTACCATACACCTGCCGGTGTATCATGTGGAGTAGGAGCTTTTGCCGGTTCAACGGCAGTTTTCTGAGCAATGCAAGCCCTGCCCGCGCCCGGCCCTCATCCCATTTCCGGATTGCGTAATTTGGTTTCCTTTGATATAATGAAGCAATAAAGGCACTGTTCCGAAAAAAAGAGAAGAGAACAACAACCAAAAGGAGAAAGCGAATTCATGAGCGATAAAACATCCGAACAGCAAAAATGCGCCACATTCCGCACCATGATCGGCGGACAGGCGCTGATTGAAGGCATTATGATGCGGGGCCCCTCGAAGCAGGCAGTGGTCGTCCGGGCCCCGGACGGCGAGCTGGTCGTTAAAGAAGAGCCGCTCCGCCTGGTTAAAGACAAATATCCCATACTGGGCCTGCCCTTTCTGCGCGGGCCCGTCAACTTCGCCGCCTCCATGTATGCCGGCATCAAGGCGCTGATGTTCTCCGCCGATTACTACCCCGAGGAGGAGGGCGCCAGCGAAGAGCCTGGCAAATTTGAGGTCTGGCTGGAACAGAAGCTGGGCAATGAGAAGGTCATGCAGATTGTCATCGCCCTGTCCTTGGTGGTGGGCATGGGCTTCTCCGTGGTGATGTTTTTCCTCCTACCCACCCTGATTGCCGGAATTTTTGACCGCTTTATCACCAGCCCCCTGATTCACAACCTGATTGAAGGGGCAATTCGCATTGTCATTTTTGTGCTTTACCTCTTTCTATGCTCCCGGATGAAGGACATGAAACGGGTCTTTTCCTACCACGGAGCAGAACATAAGAGCATCTTCTGCTATGAGGAGGGGCTGGAACTTACGGTGGAAAACGTCCGCAAAATGCCACGGCATCATCCCCGGTGCGGCACCAGCTTCCTCTTTGTGGTCATTTTTATCTCCATTCTTGTGTCCAGCGTGGTCTTTTCCCTGCCCTTCGTCAGCTGGAACAACCCCCTTGTGCGGGTGGGACTCCATCTGCTCCTCCTGCCCGTGGTGGTCAGCATCAGCTACGAGATCAACCGCTACGCCGGGGGCCACGACAACGCGCTGACCAAAATGATGACCGCTCCCGGACTTTGGCTTCAGAATTTTACCACCTTTGAGCCCGACGACTCCATGATTGAGGTGGGCATCAAGGCCCTGACCCTGGTCCTGCCGGAGAAAAAGGGCGCGGACGCGTGGTGAGTCAGAGCGGCGCTTTGCCCGCTAAGATCAGCTGGACTGCTACCTGTATTCCTTTGCGGAAATAATACTGATTGGAGAGGGATGACAGCTGGCTGTTCGCCTCCTCGTAGGCGGCAACCAGCTCATAACCCGCACACGCCTCCAGCTGCCTTTCCCATTCCTCGCAGATCGTTCGCTGTTCGGCATACTCCGGTGAAACACTGTGCAGGTCCAACTGGTCAAAGTAGAGGCCGGTAATAATGTCGGTCATGAAAATACCCCTTTATGTAGTGGCATAGATTTATTCTAGGTTTATTATACTAGATAGAATCTATGGTGTCAAGGAGGAATCTTCTTGCTCAATAAAAAAGAATTTGGAGTTCGTTTGAGACTGGCACGGAAGACCGTTAACGAAAGTCAAGACACTTTAGCAAAACTTTTGGGAGTGACTCCCACACAAATAAGCGACTTGGAAAACGGTAAAACAGGAACAAATTTGGACCGTTTTCTGTTGTTGTGCGAACATTACCGCGTTTCTGCCGACTATTTGCTGGGCATCACCGACGACCCAACCTGGCGGGGAAACGCATAAACCGTAGGGCGGGGGCTTGCCCACGCTGTCCGCCAGGTTTCCACGCTGTTCCACGGCGGGGGCAAGCCCCGCCCTACATCGTTGGGTCTGAATACATACGGAAATAACCTGAAAGAGCGGCCCCACGTGCGTTGGTTTGAAAAACATGCAAATACTTGTGAGGTGAGCGCATGGCCACCACCTACAACAATTTATACCTTGACCTGCGGGCGCGGCTCCGGAAAGCGGGCGTAGACGCGGCCCAGCTGGAGGCGCGGGAGCTGGTTTCCTTCGCCGCCGGGAAGACCAGGGAGCAGTTTTTTCGGGATCTCAATCTCTACGCCTCCGACGAGGTGGAACGGAAGGTTCTGGAGCTGACCAAACGCCGGCTGGCTGGGGAACCAGTGGCCTACCTCATTGGCGAATGGGAGTTTTACGGGCTTACCCTGGACATTACGCGGGATGTGCTGATTCCACGGAGCGACACCGAGGTGCTGGCTGACCGGGCCATTGAACTGGCTGTGGCCGCAGGCGTGGGCGCGCGGGTGCTGGACCTGTGCGCGGGCAGCGGCTGCATCGGTCTGGCCGTGGCGGAGCACGCCCCCAACTGCCGGGTCATCCTGGCGGACTGGTCCGACGAGGCCATCCGCATCTGCAAGCGGAACATCCGGCGCAACGACTTGAACAACCGGGTCACTTGTGTCAAGGCAAACGCACTGGAGCCGCCGCCCTCGAATCTCTGGGATTTTGACCTCATTCTCTGCAATCCGCCCTACATTCCCACCGGAGACCTGATCGGCCTGGACCACTCCGTGCGGGATTTTGAGCCGGTATCTGCCTTGGACGGCGGAGCGGACGGGCTGGATTTTTACCGGTATATCTCCTCAAAATGGAAAAACGCCCTGCGGCTGGAGGGAAGCCTCCTCTACGAGGTGGGCATCTATCAGGCCCAGGCCGTGGAACAGATTATGCGGGAGAACGGCTTTGAACAGCTGCGGTGCATTCCAGACAGCGCCGGAATTCTTCGGGTTGTGGAGGGCATCATCAACGAATAAGGGCAAGTTTGAAGTTCTTTTTGCTTCTTTTTCTTTCAAGAAAAAGAAGTCCGTTTTATGGAACAGTATCTGTGCTAGACTGATGATAACGGCGGCGGAGCTGCCGAATCCTGTACATAAGGAGTGTTCAACATGGCATCCTCAAAAAAGAGCAATATTGAACCGGCCGCGCCGGCCGCTGATAAGAAAAAAGCCCTGGAAACTGCTATGGCGCAGATCGAACGGGCCTACGGCAAGGGATCTATCATGCGTCTGGGCGAAAATACCAACGTGGTGGTAGAGTCAATCCCCACCGGTTCCCTGTCCCTGGATCTGGCCCTGGGCATCGGCGGCCTGCCCAAGGGCCGCATCGTTGAAATCTACGGCCCCGAATCCTCCGGTAAGACCACCCTCGCCCTCCATGTAGTGGCCGAGGCCCAAAAGCTGGGCGGCGAGGTGGCCTATGTGGACGCGGAGCACGCCATGGACCCCTTCTACGCCCGCGCTCTGGGCGTGGATATCGACTCCATGCTCATTTCCCAGCCGGACACCGGCGAGCAGGGCTTGGAAATCACCGAGGCCCTGGTCCGCTCCGGCGCGGTGGACGTGGTGGTGGTGGACTCGGTGGCCGCGCTGGTGCCCCGTGCCGAAATCGAGGGCGAAATGGGCGACTCCTTCGTGGGTATTCAAGCCCGGCTGATGAGCCAGGCCCTGCGGAAGCTGGCCGGCTCCATCTCGAAAACCAACTGCATCGTCATCTTCATCAACCAGCTTCGGGAAAAGGTGGGCGTGATGTACGGCAGTCCCGAGGTCACCACCGGCGGCCGGGCGCTGAAATTTTACGCCTCGGTCCGCATCGACGTGCGCCGGACCGAGACCCTGAAAAACGGCTCGGAGATGATTGGCAACCGCACGAAGGCTAAAATCGTCAAGAATAAGGTTGCGCCGCCCTTCCGGGAGGCGGAGTTCGACATTATGTATGGCGAAGGGATCTCCAAGGTGGGCGAGATGGTGGATTTGGGCCTCAAGCTGGACCTGGTTCAGAAGTCCGGCTCCTGGTTCGGCATGGGAGAAACCCGTCTGGGTCAGGGCCGGGACGCGGCCAAGACCTATCTAAAGGAGCATCCGGAGGAAATGGCCGCCCTGGAGGAGGAAATCCGGAAGAACGCCTACAAGCTCATGAGCAATCAGGCCCAGGCTGCGGCACGGGCCTCCGGGCGGATTACCACGCCGGTGGACGTGACCGCCGAGGACTTCGAGGATGCGGATTGAGCGGCTGGAGCCGTCCCGGCATGTGAAGGGGCGGTTTCTGGTCCATCTGGAAAACGGAGCGCTGCTGAAGGTTACGGAGCGGGAGATCCTATCCTTTTCCCTCTACACCGGCATGGAGCTGGACGGGGAAACTGTGAAAAGCTTGTCCGAGGCAGGGCGGGAAAGCTCAGCGAAAAGCCGGGCGGCGGCCATGGTTGGGGCCCGGCCCCTGTCCCGCCAGGAGCTGGTACGGCGGCTGGAGGAGAAGGGGGAGGACCCCGAGCATGCTCAGACAGCGGCGGACTGGCTGGAGGAGCTGGGCGCGCTGGACGACGCGGCCTATGGCCGTTCGGTGGCCCGGCATTACGCAGCCAAGGGCTACGGACCCCGCAAGATTCAGGATGAGCTGTACCGCCGGGGCGTGCCTCGTGAGCTGTGGGAGCAGGCCATGGAGGAGGCGGAGGGCGCGGAGGCGGGGATTGACCGCTATCTAAGGCAGAAGCTGCGGGGATCTCAGGACCCGAAGGACCTGAAGCGGGCGGCAGACGGACTGGCCCGCCGGGGCTACCGCTGGCCGGACATCCGGGACGGACTGCGCCGGTACGGGGCCGAGGTGGAAGAGACGTGAGTTTTTCGCTTCTTTTCTTGAACGAAAAGGAGCAAAAGAACTATATGCGGCACATTTCTATATTTTCCCAAAATTAGGAGCGATGATATGTCGATCAAAGTAGCGTTTATCTCCCTTGGCTGCGCCAAGAACCTGGTCAACACAGAACAGATGATGGCCCTGTGCAGGGATGCGGGCTACACGGTCACGGGAGAGCCGGAGGGGGCCGATGTGGCGGTGCTCAACACCTGTGGGTTTATTGAGTCCGCCAAGAGCGAGGCCATTGACCACATCCTCCGGCTGGCCCAGCTCAAGGAAGCGGGGAAGCTGAAAAAGCTGCTGGTGGCCGGCTGCCTGGCTCAGCGGTATCGGGAGGAGATCGGGGAGGAGCTGCCCGAGGTGGATGGGCTGCTGGGCACTGGAAGCTATACCGATGTGGTTCCCGCCATTGAGGCGGTGATGGGGGGGGATGAGCCCACCTATTACGGCGACATTCATCAGACCCTGGAGGATGGAAAGCGGATGGTGTCCACCCCCGGCTATATGGCCTACCTCAAAATTGCCGAGGGGTGCAGCAACTGCTGTGCCTTCTGCATCATCCCCAAGCTTCGGGGCCGGTTCCGCAGCCGGACCATGGAATCGCTGCTGGCGGAGGCGCAGGAGCTGGCGGACAGCGGAGTGCAGGAGCTGATTGTCATTGCCCAGGATATCACCCGCTATGGGACAGACTGGGATGGAAAGCACCATCTGGCGGAGCTGCTGACGGAGCTGTGCAAGCTGCCCTTCCACTGGATCCGGCTTCACTATCTGTACCCGGACGAGTTTGACGATGAGCTGATCGAGACCATCCGCCGGGAGCATAAGATTTTGAAGTATCTGGACATTCCCATTCAGCACTGCAATGACAGCCTTCTGTCGGTGATGAACCGCCGGGGGACCAAGGCGGAAATTCTGGCGCTGTTTGCCAAGCTGCGGGAGCGGATTCCCGGTGTGGTGCTGCGGACGTCGCTGATTTGCGGGCTGCCCGGCGAGGGCGAGGCGGAGTTTGAGGAGCTGTGCGCGTTTTTGGAGGAGGTCCGCATTGAGCGGGCCGGTGTATTCCAGTTTTCGCCGGAGGAGGGAACGCCTGCGGCGGAGATGGACGGCCAGGTGGACCCGGAGACTGCGGCCCGGCGGGTAGAGCTGGTGGTGGACCTCCAATCCCGCGTGATGGACTGCTGGAATGAGCGGCGGCTGGGGGAGGCGATGGAGGTGATCTGCGAAGGGTTTGACCCGGAGATGGGCTGCTACGCCGGCCGGACCTATGCCGACTCGCCGGACATTGACGGGAAGGTCTACTTTACCGCTGCTGGTGTGGTTCCGGCGGGAACCTTCGTCAATGTGCGGATGACCGGCGTCTCTGACGGAGACCTCACCGGGGAGATTGAATAGCTCTTCTTTTCTTGAACGAAAAGAAGCAAAAGAACCTTTGCAAAACTTCGTTTTGCCGCTTCCGCAAGATAAGGAGGAGCTCGTTATGAATACCGCCAACAAAATCACCATGGTCCGCATCGCCATGATCCCCCTGTTTCTGGTGGTGCTTTATCTGGATTTTCCCTTCAACCGTTATGTGGCGCTGGCGGTCTTTATTGTGGCCAGCTGCAGCGATTTTCTGGATGGATATATTGCCCGTCACTATAACATGGTCACCGACTTTGGAAAGTTTATGGACCCGCTGGCGGACAAGGTGCTGGTCATGGCCGCGATGACGATGCTGGTGTCCTGGGGACAGATGCCCGCTTGGGTGTTGCTGGTGGTCATCCTGCGGGAATTTGCGGTCACAGCCCTGCGGCTGGTGGCTGTGGAGGGCGGACGGGTCATCGCCGCCGCTTGGTCTGGAAAGATCAAAACCGCCACGACCATGGTGTGCATCTGTCTGATGCTGCTTCCAATTTCTGAAATGCTGAATCTGCTTTGCTGGGCCGCCATTCTGCTTACTACGATCTATTCCGGTGTGGAATACTTTGTGAAAAATAAGGACGTCATCGACTGGACGGATATGTAAGAAGCTGTTTCATCCGCCAGGAAAAAGAACCGGGCCGTTACATACTCCCTGAAAAAACGGCCATGCTTACCCTATCTTTGTTTTAAAGCTGGGGGAGTGTTATGATAAGGCTACTTTGGATCTTTTTTCTGTACAGTTTGATTGGCTTCGGCCTGGAGCTGCTGTTCGCGCGGGCAACCCGCGCCTCCAAACGGGACCGGAAATGCCTCCTCTTTCTGCCCCTTTGCCCGGTGTACGGCTTGGGCGCCGTTTTGATTCTCTCCCTGCCTGAAGCCCTGCGGCAGTCTCCCTGGCTGCTGGCGGCCTGCGCCGCCCTCTGCGCCACCGGGGCGGAGTATGGGACTGCGTTCTTTTACGAACGGGTTTGGCATGTCCGGTTTTGGGACTACTCTGCCCTTCCCCTTCAGCTCCACGGACGGGTCTGCCTGCCCTTTTCCCTGATCTGGGCGGGTCTGTCCCTGCCCCTGGTGTATTGGCTCCAGCCCAGGCTGGACCCGCTGCTGGCCGCTTTGCCCGGCCTGCTGGTTCTGCCGCTTTGCCTGGTCTTCCTGGCGGACAGTCTGATGACCGGAAACCTGCTCCGCCGGGCCGGAAATACAAAGGCCCTGATCTGGTATGGATAGCCTTTCCGGCAGGCAGAGCCGCTGTAGGGCGGCAGGTGCACCAAAAAATGTTACTTTTTCTTCGTCAAATTTTTAATATCCCCTTTTCCTATCAAAAAACCGGAACTTTTTTAAGGCAATAAATTTGCAGGAAACCTGTCAAATTCTCTTGAAGTCAGCGGAAAGTTATGATACTATTTAAGAGACTAAGATAAAGGCAGGTGTGTTTCCAATGAAGATCTCTACGAAAGGTCGATACGCCCTGCGGCTGATGCTTGATCTGGCCGTACATGACGCTGGTTCCGCCATTCCACTGAAAGAGGTCGCCGCCCGCCAGGACATCTCTGTCAAATACCTGGAACAAATTGTGACTCAGCTCAGCCGCGGCGGACTGGTCCGCTCTGCCCGCGGCGCGGTGGGCGGCTATTTCCTGACCCGCAAGCCGGAAGAATACACGGTGGGCGAAATTCTCCGGCAGATGGAGGGCAGCTTGGCGCCGGTTCACTGCGCGGACCCCAACAGCGCCCCCTGTGACAGAGCGGGACAATGTGTAACCATGGAGGTCTGGCAGAAAATTGAGCAGGCTGTGGCTGGAGTGGTGGACCACATTACATTGGATTACCTGGTCAGGCGCTACCGGGAAAAGACCGGTGAACTGGTTCCACCATCCCAAAAGTGAAAACGAAAAGACTCAGGCCGCCGGTCATTCTACCGGCGGCCTGAGTCCTTTCATTCTGAGGGCCTGCAAAGGTATTCCATAACCTCTACTCTGCGCTCCGGCCGGTTCAGGTCGTGGGCCATCCGGAGGGAGTGAAAGCCCATGGCGGTCCAAAAGGAGCGGCCCGATTCATTTTCCACATTGCAGCTCAGCTGAATACGGTGGAAGCCTTGACCTTGGGCGGCAGTCTGAAAGCCCTGTATCAGGGTCCGGCCTGTGCCTGTCCGGTGCTGGTCCGCCTGGACCATGAAAAAGCCGATCCAGAGCACACCGTCTTGGGGGTAGTCTTCAGCGTAGTCTAAAACGGCTGTGAGGCGCTCTTGATGCCACAGACCCAGGTAGTGCTTCCGCTCCGGCGGAGTGTTGGGCGGCAGCGCCTGGACAGAGGCGGCCACCTCTTCCACGCCGAAGGGCCCGCTGTGAATGGCGTCGAAAAAGGCTTGGTTGCTCTTTTGCAGGCGGAGCACTTCTTCATATTCTTCCTCTGACACCGGATGGATGTCCCATTTGGGAAGGCTGTCCTCCAGGGCGGTTTCCATCGTTTTGGGCGGCAGGTCCGTCATGGTTCCCACACAGCGGTTGATGGGCACGCCCTCCGCGGAAAACTTGGCCTCATAGTCGGTCATGACGCCTTGGACGCCGTTGGCGTGAAGGTCGTTCGTGACCTGGGAGAGGGCGAAGCCCGCCTTTGGGAACTGGGTCAGGGAGAAGTCAAACAGGGGACGGTTGTCCGTTTTAAAGTGAATCTGACCTCCCGCCCGGAGGATATTCCGGTAGGACATCAGAAATTTGACAAAGGTCAGGCGGCGCTTGGCGTGGCGCTTGGAGGGCCATGGGTCGCAAAAGTTGATGTAAACGCGGTCAACCTCCCCGGGCGCGAACATGTCCTCCAGTTGGGCCGCGTCGCCGCACACGAAGACTACGTTGGTCAGGCCCCGCTCTTTGGCCCGCTCCATAGCGATAATCATGGCGTCAGGCACCCGCTCCAGGGCGACAAAGCAGACGTCCGGCTCTTGGGCGGCGGTTTCGACGGTAAAACGGCCCTTGCCGCAGCCCATCTCCAGCCGCAGCTCACAGCCAGGCCGGAACCGGTCCCGCCAATGTCCCCGCAGAGCAAAAGGGTCCCGGACCAGAAGGGCTTCACACCGCTCCATGCGCGGGATCAGGTTTTTCTTTTTTCTCATCCGCATACGGCTTGTCCTCATTTCATTGGAAAGTCATAGGTTGCGGCAGCGCTCAGAATTCATGGCAAAGAGGAATGGATATCCAACGTCCTTGATGAAGGGCGGAGTCTCTGCCAGGTATTCTGAACGCTGCCGTAATTATTTTATCACAGCCGCTTCCAGCTGACAAGAATACACTTGAAATTTCCTGAGGAATCCGTTATACTATAACAGGCACCGGAAGAGCGGCGAAATAACGGGGTGTTGCGCAGTTGGTAGCGCGCCTGCTTTGGGAGCAGGAGGCCCGGGGTTCGAGTCCCCGCACTCCGACCATGCGGAGTGTCCTTATAGGATTTGAGTATCCTTGTGGGACACTCCGCATTTTTATAGCTCAAAACCATATCAGGCGCTTTTATCCGGGGAGTAGCTGACGGCTACTCCCTTTCTCGTCCTCATGGTGATTTGCGCGGCCGGGATGTTCCGGCGGTCAGGGACGGGGAAAGCGCCAATACCATTATAATAGATGGTAATGTGCTGGGTGATTTCCGTGGCGTTGGTGTAGCGCCGGACCGTTGCGAGAAACGTGTCAATGTCCATCCGCTGGCCCTCGCTCTTTTTCAGCTCCAGCCGCAGCGCCTTGATCCGCTTGGCGTTCTCCCCCTGCTCCTGCTTGTACCGCTGGGACATCTTCGCAAACCAGGCGCCGCTGATCTTCTGGCTCACGTTATCCTCAGAGCACGCTTGTCAAGGATAAATTCATCTGATTTCCACCAGTTGGCAGGCCTTTATTTTTCAATCCCAAACGCTTCATCTATCTGCTCATAGACCAGGAACTGTGACAGAAACAAAATATACCATACCCCAAGAATAGGAAGCAACAGCAGCGTCCATGGGGCAAACAGCACAAAAACCACCAGATACCCCAACTGTAAGATTCCCACACCAAGGACCCTCCAAAGGTACTTGGCACAGAATAGCAGACAGTTCCTCAGCCGGATGGATGCCTTCTGCCGGAACAACACCAATTGCGGCCAATAGATTGTGTTCACAATCAGTACCGCCAGCAGAGCGAACAAATACAGTGCTACCGTACCCAAAGACGGGGACCGCTCCGCCCACCAGAACAGCATCGCCATAAAGGTGTACATCCCCGCCGCCAGGCCCAGCAGGGCGCCAGGGATCAGGCTGTCCCTCCAGTTCTGTTTCCAGGACCTCTTGTAACAGTCCCACCAGGGCAGGGGATCATCCCGCAGGCCCCGGAGAATGGCATCATACATCCCGGCCAGGAAGGGCCCGGCAATCATGCCGCCCAAGAGGGAGCAGGGCAGCAGCACCAGAATGCTGGAGGAGGCCACACTGAAAAACACCCCTGCCGCCAGGGGAGCGAAGCCCGCCAGGGTAAGCAGGTTGGTCTTCCACCACCGCCCGAACTGGGCGGACAGCAGCTGGCGGTAACGGTAAAAGCCGGTCTGACGCTCGTTCTCGTTAAAGTGCGGGTCCTCGGCAAACAACAGTCCCATGGTTCACATCTCCCCTTATAATTATCTTAGAAGCTGTACCAATAGCCTCAGTGCGCGTCCTTGCGGCCAAAATGGCCGTTGACATCGTTAAAAAAGCTTGAAATACATCCAGTATTCCTGCGCTTTTTTGCCTTGCCAACAACGATTTTGGCTCGCAAATCCGC
>JAAWCD010000042.1 GCA_022793095.1 Oscillospiraceae bacterium
CGCTGGATGGGCCGGAATTTTTTCGTCCGGCAAGGAAAAAAGCGCAGGAATACTGGATGTATTCCGAGCATGTTTGACGCGGCTGGACGGAAAAAGGCCGGTTCAGACGGTGTGTCAGGAGATTTTGAACAGGCTCTAAGGAACCACTGATGAAATCGGCGTGTGCGGATTGGAGGGCAAATTCTTCGTGCAGTCCAGGCGAAAAATTGGCCGTCAAGACGTGCGCGAGGGTTTCATCAGTGGTTCCCTAAGAAAGAGAACTAGGGCTAAACCTTCAGTTCCGTGGCCTGCATTCCTTTCAGGGCGCTCTCATATTTCTCCAGAACCGGCGCAATCTCCTCCGCCAAAAATTCGGAAACCTGTTCCGGACAGCGGCCGGTATAGCTGGACGGCTCCAGATGGGCGGTCAACTCCTCCCGGCTCATGCCGAAGAGGGGGTCCTCCGCAATCAGGTCAATCAGATTGTTTGGCAGGCCCAGGTCCTTAACGTTCCTCCCCGCCTCCAGCGAGTGGACCCGGATGCGCTCGTGGAGCTCCTGACGGCTGCCGCCCCGTTTTACCGCGTCCATCATGATGTTTTCACTGGCCATAAAGGGCAGCTCCTCCTGGATGTGCTTGGAGATGACCTTCTCGTGTACCACCAGCCCGGAGGTGATATTCTGATAGATGTTCAAAATGGCGTCAATAGCCAAGAACGCTTCGGGTACTGACAGCCGTTTGTTGGCGGAGTCGTCCAGCGTCCGCTCAAACCACTGAGTGGCGGCGGTGACAGCGGGATTCATGGCATCTGCCATCACATAGCGGGCCAGGGCGCAGATGCGCTCACACCGCATGGGGTTGCGCTTATAGGGCATGGCGGAGGATCCAATCTGCTTGGCCTCAAAGGGCTCCTCAATCTCCTTCATGTGGGCCAGCAGCCGCAGGTCTGTGGCAAACTTGCTGGCGGACTGGGCTACGCCGGACAGGGTGTTGAGCACAGCGGAGTCCACCTTTCGGGAATAGGTCTGTCCGGACACGGGAACTACACGGTCAAAGCCCATCTCCTTCGCGATCAGCGTTTCCAGCTTCTTGACCTTCTTGTGGTCCCCCTCAAAGAGCTCCAGAAAGGACGCCTGGGTGCCAGTGGTGCCCTTGGACCCCAGCAGCTGGAGATGGTCTATGCGGTATTCGATCTCCTGGAGATCCATCAGCAGCTCGTTCATCCAAAGAGTGGCCCGCTTGCCCACAGTGGTCAGCTGAGCCGCCTGAAAGTGGGTAAAGCCCAGGGTGGGCAGAGCGCGGTAGGTTCCGGCAAAGTTAGCCAGATTGGCCAGCACCCGGACGATTTTGTCCCGGACAATGGCAAGGGCCTCTTTCATCAGGATGATGTCGGTATTGTCGCCCACATAGCAGCTGGTCGCGCCCAGGTGGATGATGGGCGTGGCTTTGGGGCACAGGTCGCCATAGGTATGGACGTGGGCCATCACGTCGTGGCGCAGCTCCTTTTCATATTGAGCGGCCTTCTCATAGTCGATATCCGTGATGTGAGCCTCCAACTCCGCCACTTGCTCCTTGGTGACCGGCAGGCCCAGGGTCATCTCAGCCCGGGCCAGGGCTACCCATAGACGGCGCCATGTGGAAAATTTCTTGTCCGGTGAGAAGATATAAAGCATTTCATCGCTGGCGTAGCGGGAGGACAGAGGGCTTTCATATACATTTTTCATATTCCAACCTCTTTCGTTTTTAGAGCATTTCTTTTTCTAACCATGTTATTAGTCATTATACACCGATCTATCTCATTTGTCATGCTATTTTTTCGGATGAACGTGTGTTCACACCGCTTCTTTTATCCACCAAACCAGGTTCGGTTCAGGTCAGCGCGGTCCTGCGGTCACACCGTCTTTCTGAGGCGGCGGTCTTTGCACTCACAACAGGAATAATATCCTATTGAATACATTATTTACTTATATCGAAGCTGCCGGGTACAGTTTTCTCTCGCATATTATTGACATGATTGGTGAGTACATGATATTATGACAAAGATTTTCCTGTTTTTGCGGCAGGACCGTGAGGACCAGGCAAAACGATATCAGAATTGTGAAACAGCGCGTTCCTGGAAAGCGCCTCTGTGCATAGGAATCCGCTGTTGTAACTATGGCCGGGAACCGGTCAATATGGAGGACTGGCATATGGATTATTCAGGGGGACTTTTGAAACGGACTGGGGAAGGCGCTCCGGCCGCCGGGGCCAGCAGCGGCATACGAAGCGTTCAGAATCTGGAAGCCGTTATCAACGAAGGCCTCCGCGTCGCCCTGCTGGAGGAGACGCCGGACCAGTCGCTGGAAGTGTTGCTGGAGCATCTGGGAAAAGCGCTGAATGGAGAACGGACCTATATATTTGAGCAGAACGCGTCCGGCGGTGATGACAATACCTATGAATGGACCGCCAGCGGGGTGGAGCCCGAAAAGGAAAGTCTCCAAAACGTCCCCCCAGAGGTGTGCGCCAGCTGGTATCAGAACTTCGATATCGGCGGGCACATCGTCATTGAGCGTCTGGAGGATATCCGGGAGACCGACCCCCTTCAGTATGAGAACCTGAAGCGGCAGGGCGTCCATTCCCTTGTGGTGGTTCCCCTTTATGACGGCAAACGGATTATCGGCTTTTACGGTGTGGACAATCCCCCCGTGAAGACGTTGGAATACGCATCAAATATGCTCCAGACTGCGGCATATTTTATCGTATCCTCCCTGAAACGGCGCAACCTGTTCCGGGAACTTCAAAAGCGAAGCTATAATGTACTCCATGCCCTCAGCGTGGACTATCTGGACATCTATCAGGTGAACCTCGACACAGGCGAATGCGAGGTTTACCGCAGCAGCGGACAGACGGGCGTGGATTGGGCGGCCTGCTTTCAGGACGGTTACGCGGCAGCCATGGAGCGGTATATTTCCGAGTTTGTGGTTCCACGGGACCAGGAGCGGCTCCGCGCTGTGACGGAGAAACGCTATGTGCTGGCCCGGCTCAGGACCAAGAAAAAGTTCTCGGTTCGATACCAGGTAAAGGATTCCGCCTCCGGACTGAAGCACCTGGAAATCCACTTTTCCGCCACGGAACAGACAGCCACGGAAAATTGCGCGATTTTCGCGCAGCGGGATGTCAATGCCCTTGTGGAGCAGGAGGAGAAGTACAAGCTGGAGGCAAGGAAAAGCCTTGAGGACATTCTGGAGGGAGCACGGACCGGAATCTGGACGATTGAGCTGGAGGAGGGCTGCCAGCCCAGAATGTACGCGGACCGAACCATGCGGATTCTCCTGGGTGTGCCGGAGGAGATTGGGCCGGAGGAGTGTTACCGCCATTGGTTTGCGCGCATTGAGCCGGACTATGTGGAGATGGTACAGGAGGCGGTGGGAGAAATCCTGGAAACCGGGCGTTCCGAGGTGATCTACCCCTGGAATCACCCGGCGCTGGGGAAGATCCATGTCCGCTGCGGCGGCGTGCCGGACCGGACGTTCAAAAAGCCGGGGGCCTGCCTGAACGGATACCACCAGGACATTACGGAGACCATGGTAACCAGAAAGAAGCAGGAACAGTCTATCATGGAGCTTCTGGAGCGGGTGAGGCAGGCAAACTCGGCAAAAAGTGAATTTCTCTCCCACATGTCCCACGATCTCCGCACGCCCATCAACGGGATTCTGGGAATGTTGGCCATTCTGGAAAAAAGCCAGGACGACCCGGAGCGGCAGAGGGAGTGCCGGAAGAAAATCCGCGTGTCAACGGAGCATCTGCTGTCCCTAGTGAACGATGTTCTCCAAGTCAGCAAGCTGGAGAGCGGCCGGCTGGCGGCGGTAGAGGAGCCCTTTGACCTTCACGACACATTGGAGGACTGCATCGCGATGCTGTCCCCCCTGGCGGAGGAGCGGGGAATCCGGCTGGAGCTGGATGATTCCGGGCTGCGGCATAACAGAGTCATCGGAAATCCGCTGCATTTGAGGCAAATCCTGACGAATGTCATCGACAATGCGCTCAGATATAACCGGCCCCATGGCGCCGTCTTTGTCCGGGTAGAGGAGAGGGCCTTCCAGGACGGGACCGCGAGCTGCCGGTTTGTCATCGAGGACACCGGAATCGGCATTGGGGATGATTTCAAGGAGCACATTTTTGAGCCGTTTACACAGGAGCATCAGGGCGCGAGAACGAACTATAACGGTGTTGGGCTCGGCATGTCCATTGTAAAGAAGCTGGTCGATCAGATGAATGGAACGGTTGAGATAGACAGCCGGGTTGGCAAGGGGAGCGTGGTTCAGATCACACTCCCCGTTCGAGCCGATGAGGCGGGGAGCGGAGCCCTCGCAGATGAGGCTTGGACTATGCCGGACAATATTGCCGGGATGCGCGTGCTTTTGGTGGAGGACAACGAAATCAACTGTGAAATCGCGGAGTACATTCTCGAGAGCGCAGGCGTGGAGGTCGTGATTGCCAACAACGGAAAAGCCGCTGTGGACGCGTTCGCGGCGTCTGAACCAGGGGCGTTTGACTGCGTGCTCATGGATTTGATGATGCCGGTCATGAGCGGATATGAGGCGGCGCGGGTGATTCGCAGTCTGGATCGGAGGGACGCAGAAGCTGTGCCCATCATAGCGCTGTCGGCCAACGCGTTTGACGAGGATATCGCGCTGGCGAAGGACGCGGGGATGAATGAACACTTGGCAAAGCCGGTGGACATCCGTAAAATGTTTCAGGCCATGAGCCGGCTGAGGGGTTGACGAAACCACAAAACGGGCGCTGGGCATCTATAATATTCCATACAGTTTAACGTAGAAGACTTTGGAGATGGAAAAAGTATGAAAAACAAGGCTTTGCCGCGTTCTTTTAAAATCAGCGTAGCGGTGATTATTTGTTTCACTATTTTCGTATTTTCCTTTCTTGGAATTTCCATTCACCATATGAGCGAGAATGTGATTGAGGATGTTGGCACCGCTTATATGGACGGAATGAATGAACAGGTATCATTACACTTTGAAACAATCATTGAACTCCGCCTGACAATGGCGGAATCCATCGCGCATATTGCGGCAGGAGACTCCAGTTACGGCTCGAAGGAAGAAATCGAATACGGCGCGAGGGCAAGGCATTTTTTGTGCGCCGCCCTATATTCACCCAGCGGCGAAATTGAAATGATTTATGGCGATCCAATGGAGCTCAAGCACCCTGAGCCGTTTTTGGAGAGCCTGCGGAACGGGGAGCGCAAGACGGCATCCGCTGTTGACAGCAATGGGGACGGTGTGATTTTGTTCGGCGTCCCCTGCGAATACCCCATGTCCGGCGGAAACAGCAGCCTTGCCATGGTTGTAGGACTTTCTACCAAATATATGGGCGAGGTCCTCTTCCTTGATTCAGACAAATCATTGAGCTATTCCTTTGTCATACGAAAAGACGGCAGCTACGTTGTTGGGAACGAAGACGATGTCCACGAAAATTATTTTGACAGGCTTTACAGTATCTTTGAAGGGCAGGACGCGGAAGCCGCTTCCTACATTGAACAGCTGACGGCGGCCATGGCCGCGAATGAAGATTACTCCGTGATTCTGAAAAACGGCCAGTCGCGCCGCCACCTGCATTGCACCAGCCTTCCCTACTGCGATTGGTATCTGGTGACGGTCCTTCCCTTTGACGGACTGGATTATGCCATTGCGGGGATGAGCAGTCAGTGGCTCGCCATTGTTTATGCTGCTTCTTTTGCGGTAATCGCCATGCTTCTCTACATATTCTTTCAGTATCTGAGGCTGTTCCGAAACCAGGTGTCTGAATTGAAACGCATGAACGCGGAAATGGATACGGCCCGGAAAGACGCGGAACAGGCGCGAAAAGAGGCGGAGCAGGCCAATACGGCCAAGCAGGACTTCCTTTCCAGCATGAGCCATGACATACGCACCCCTATGAACGCCATCATCGGGATGACATCCCTGGCTATGGATAATGCAGATAATCCGGAGCAGGTTCAGGACTATCTGCGTAAAATTGCGCTGTCCAGCGATCATCTGCTGGGGCTCATCAATGACGTATTGGATATATCCAAGATTGAAAGCGGCAAAATGGCGCTGAATATTGAGCCGGTGTCATTAAGAGAGGCGATGGACTGCATTGTAAATATTATGCAGCCTCAGGTCAAGGCGAAGCATCAGCAGTTCAACGCGGCGGCCTATGAAATCATCTCAGAAGATGTGTACTGTGACAGCGTGCGGCTGAATCAGGTGCTGATTAACCTGCTGGGAAACGCGGTCAAATTCACGCCGGAAAACGGCTTGATTCAAGTGACGGTGTACCAGGAGTCAATTCCGGAGTCGCCTTCCCGCGTCCGCACCCAATTCCTGGTGAAGGATACGGGAATCGGCATTTCAAAAGAGTATCAAAAGGTAATATTTGAATCCTTCAGCCGGGAGGACAACATCCGAGTGCAAAAAACAGAGGGTTCCGGGCTGGGAATGGCGATTACCAAGTATATTGTAGACGCGATGGACGGCACCATTTCGGTCCGCAGCGAGCAGGGCAAGGGCAGCGAGTTCCATGTTGTGCTTGACCTGGAAAAGGCAGTGGAGCGGGAGATGAATGCGGCGTTCCCGGATTGGAATGTACTGGTGGTTGATGGCGACGAGCGGCTATGCGCCAACACGGTTCGCGCGTTAGAATCCATGGGCATCCATGCTGAATGGTGTCTGAGCGCCGGGCAGGCCATGGAACGGACTGCCCACGATCAGCTGCTCCTTTTGGGGTGGAATTTGCCGGACATGAACGGGATTGAGGCCGCCCGGGCCATTCAGGCGAGCCGCGGAGACGACCGCCCGGCGGTACTGCTCCTGGCCTGTGATTGGAGCGGGATGGCAGACGAGGCCAGAGAAGCGGGGATTTCCGGCTTCATTTCCAAACCGCTGTTTAAGTCCACTCTGTTCGACGCGCTGAGCGCGTTTGCCGGGACTGGCGTTGAAGAAGCTGCCGGCACTGAAAAGGCAGTTGATCTGGTGCTTCGAGGGAAGCGTGTTTTATTGGCAGAGGATAATGAGCTTAACTGGGAAGTGGCAAGGGAAATGCTCTCTGACCTTGAGTTGGAATTGGATTGGGTTGAGAACGGGCAAATTTGTGCCGCGAAATTTGAGGAATCCCCAGTTGGGTATTATGACGCCATTCTTATGGATGTGCGGATGCCGGTTATGGACGGTTATGAAGCGACCACAGCGATCCGGGGGCTGAAGCGTGAGGACGCGGATCTTCCCATTATCGCAATGACAGCCGATGCGTTTTCAGAAGATATTCAAAAGTGTTTAGAGTGCGGTATGAATGACCATTTGGCAAAACCGATTGATGTTCAGGCCGTTGCGTATAAGCTGAAAAAATATCTAAAGTGAATCATTTGCGGTGACAGGGAACCATTACCGTAAAGGGCGGTGTGATCGTAAGATCACACCGCCCAGCTTGTCGAAAAGCGGCCTGCGTGGGAAATTCCCAGGCAGGCCGCAAAGCGTAAAAATAAGTGCGGGCGGGGCACTTCCAATGCCTCGCCCGCACCTTTTTATGCTCGTTTCCGCAGAATCGCAACCGCTCCATAGTGCAAAACCCGGAATCCTTCCGGCGCAATCTGCTCCAAAAGCGCCCTGTGCTCCTCCTCAAACCGGTCCGCCGCCTCAGCCGGAAGGGATGCTCCAATTCCCCGGCAGGCCCGCATACGGCCGTTCCAGCTCTCACGGGTGAAAGGAACAAGCAAATCAAACACCTCGCTGTGCTCCACCTCGAAGTCCTCCCGGTAGACCTCCGGAATTTCAATGGCGTGCCGCACCTCGCCCCAGCCTGTCCAAGCCGGGTTGTACTTCAGCACCAGGTCCTCGCTCTGCCCCGCGACAGGGTCTTCCTCCGGCAGCCAGGCCATGTAGAGCACCGCGAACCGGCCACCCGGTTTCAGAGCGCGGCTCACCAACCGGGACAGCCGGGCGTGGTCGAAGTAGACAAAACACTGGCAGGCCGTCACCACGTCAAAGGATGCCGCCGGAACATCAATTTCCTCCGCCGGATTGCAGAGGAAGGAGATATCCATTCCCGCTGCCTCAGCCAGCCGCCTGGCCTGTTCAATCTGCCCTGGGGCCGAATCCACCCCGGTGAAGGACGCCCCGTACTGGTACAGGGCTCGGGGCAGCACCCCGGTCCCCGTCCCCAGATCCAGCACCCGCTGGCCCTGGACGCAGAGCCCCCGGTCCAGCAGGCGCTGGTAAAATTCCGGCGGGTAGATGTCCCGCCAGACTGCGTAGCTTTGAGAAGTCCGGCTCCAGTCAAAGGGTGCGCCGCCGTCGATGCCCCTCATTTGCCTCCCAGCTCCGCCAGCACCTCACGGGCCGCCGTGATGGTCTGCTCCATCTCCGCCTCGCTGTGGGCGGCGGAAATGAACATGGCCTCAAACTGAGCGGGCGCCAGATAAATCCCCCGCTGGAGCATACCGGCAAAATATTGGGCGTAGCGGCCCACGTCGCTGCCCTTGGCGTCCACAAAGGTGGTCACCTCCGTAGGCGTGAAGAAGGGCGCCAGCAAGGATTCAATCCGGTTGACCGCCACAGGCACGCCGGCGTCCGCCGCCGCCTTCCGAAGCCCCTGGGCCATGGTTTCGCCCAGGGCCGAAATCCGCTGATAGACCTCCGGGTGGTCCCTCAAATAGGTCAGTTGGGCCAGTCCCGCGGCCATAGCCACCGGATTTCCCGACAATGTGCCCGCCTGATAGACCGGCCCGCAGGGTGCGACCTCCTCCATCAGCGCCCGTTTCGCGGCGTAAGCGCCCACCGGCATACCGCCGCCAATGATCTTTCCGAAGGTCACAATGTCAGCCCGAACACTGTAATAGGCCTGAGCGCCGCCCAGGGCCAGCCGGAAGCCGGTAATCACCTCGTCGAAGATGAGCAGAGCGCCAGACTTGTCGCACAGCGCCCGCAGGCCTTCCAAAAAGCCGGGAGCGGGGCCCACCACGCCCATGTTGGCCGCCACAGGCTCCACAATGACCGCCGCCACCTGTTCGGGGTATTCATTCAACAGCGCCTCCACGGTGGACAGGTCGTTGTACTGGGCGGTAAGTGTGTCCTTCACGGTATCAGCGGGCACACCGGCCGAGCTGGGGTGTCCGCCCGCCAGGGCGGAAGACCCGGCGTTGACCAGCAGGCAGTCACTGTGCCCGTGGTAACAGCCCTCAAATTTGATGATTTTGTCCCGGCCCGTGGCCCCACGGGCCAGCCGGATGGCGGACATGACCGCCTCCGTGCCCGAGTTGACCATGCGGACCATCTCAATGTGGGGCACCAGCTCCACCATGAGCTGGGCAATCTCCACTTCCCGGCGGGTGGGCGCACCGAAGGAGAGGCCGTCCTTAACCGCCCGCTCCACTGCCTCCCGGATGGCCGGGTGGTCGTGGCCCAGAATCATGGGGCCCCAGGAGCACACATAGTCAATGTACTCCTTGCCGTCCTCATCGTAAATCCTGGAGCCGTGGGCCCCAGTGATGAAGCGGGGGGCCATGCCCACCGCGCGGTAGGCCCGGACCGGCGAGTTCACACCGCCGGGCAGCACCTGTTTCGCCGCTTCAAAGAGGGTTTCAGAACGGTTCATCAGCCAATGTCCCCCTTTCGGATCGCCTGGGCGATTTCCTTGGCATAGTAAGTGATAAGCATGTCTGCGCCGGCCCGGAACACAGACACGGCGGTCTCGCACATAATGCGGTGCTCGTCCACCAAACCAGCGGCAGCGGCAGCCTTAATCATGGCGTACTCTCCGGAGACGGAATAGGCGCACATGGGCAGATCAAAGGCCTCCGAGCACTCCCGGATTACGTCCAGGTAGCTGAGGGCGGGCTTGACCATGAGAATGTCCGCCCCCTCCTCCGCATCCAGAGCGCACTCCTTCCGGGCCTCCTTCCGGTTATGAGGGTCCATTTGATACCCCTTCCGGTCTCCAAAGGAGGGGGCTGATCCGGCGGCCGCCCGGAAGGGTCCGTAAAAGGCGGAGGCGTATTTGGCGGAATAGGCCATGATGGGCAGGCCCGTATAGCCGTTGGCGTCCAGCTCCGCCCGGATGGCGGCCACCCGGCCGTCCATCATATCGGAGGGGGCCACCATGTCTACCCCCGCTCTGGCGTAGGACAGGGCGATTCTGGCCAGGCACTCCAAGGTCTTGTCGTTGTCCACCTCGTGGCCGCTCAGAATTCCGCAGTGGCCGTGGTCGGTGTACTCGCACATGCACAGATCCGCGATGACGTAAAAGCCGGGATACTGCTTCTTGATGATTTGAATGGCCTTCTGGACCACGCCCTCCGGATCCCAGGCGGAGGAGCCGCAGGCGTCCTTATGGGCGGGCAGGCCGAAGAGCATGCAATGGGTCACACCGCTGCTCTGGCACTCCTCAACGGCCTGACACACGCTGTCCAGGCCGTAGTGGAACTGTCCCGGCAGGGACTCAATGGGCCGGGTGCCCGAGAGAGTCTCATCCACAAATATGGGGTAAATCAGCGCGTCCGGGCTGAGCCGGGTTTCCCGGCACAGGCGGCGGACTCCGCCGCCGCCCCGCAGACGGCGGGGACGATGCGTTAAATCCATAAAATACTCCTTTCTCTTCTTTTCTTGAAAGAAAAGAAGCAAAAGAACTTTAAGCTGGTTCTACCGAAAGATTTCCTTAAAAGAGCGGTTTAACGTTCTTTTTGGTTCTTTTTCTTTCAAGAAAAAGAACACGCGAGCTTCACTAAAGCGTCCATTGTGGCCTGGCCGGCCACCTTGGTCCGCAGCCCGAACTGCTTTGCCGCCGCCTGGGTCTGGACCCCAATGCACAGGCCCATCACATGGCCCAGGTCCACCCCCTCCAGCGACCGGACAAACCCGGTGACGGTGGAAGCCGAGGTGAAGGTGACCAGCACCTCCTTTTCCGTCCGCAGCAGCTCCGCCACCTCTGCGGCCTTGCCGCTCCGGTAGAGCGTATTGTAAATATGCACGTCGTCCACAGCGGTTCCCGCCTCCCGGAGCACGCTGGTCAGCACCGGCGTACCCATGGCCGCCCGGCAGAGGAGCACCCGTTCCGGCTTCTCCTCCGCCAGTGCGCGGGCCAGATGCTCCGCGTCAAATACCTCCGGCATCAGGTCCGCCTTCAATCCGTGGAGGGCCAGTTCCTTGGCCGTGCCGCCGCCGATGACCGCCAGCCTTACCCCTGCCAGCGCGCGGGCGTCCCTGCCCAGCGCCTCCAGCCGCTGGAAAAAGACCTGGACCCCTGCCGGGCTGGTAAACGCCAGCCAGTCGTAACCGGGCAGCTCCTCCAACGCCTGGTCCAGGGCTGGACAGGGCTCCTTGGCCTCGGTCTCAATGCAGGGGTATTCCACCACACGGGCCCCCAGCTTCCGCAGCCGGTAGGCCAGGGTGCCCGCCCGGCTCCTGGGCCGGGTGACCACCACCGTCCGGCCCTTCAGCGGCAGCTTGTCAAACCAGTCGAACCCCTCGGACAGGCCGCACACCTTGCCCACGATGATGACGGCAGGGCTTTGGACTTCCCGTCGCTCCGCCTCCGCCGGAAGGGTGGACAGAAGGGCCAGCGTCTTCCGCTGGTCGGACCGGGCGCCGTTTTCGATGACCGCGGCAGGGGTTTCAGGGTCCATGCCCGCCTCCAGCAGTCCGTCGCAAATTCGTTTCAGGGCAGAGACGCCCATCAGGAAGACCAGGGTTCCCCTGGCCTTGACCAGCGCCTCGAAGTTGATCGCCAGGGGCTTCCCCTCCCGGGCATGTCCGGTGATGATGTGGAGCGAGGAGCAGAAATCCCGGTGGGTCACCGGAATGCCCGCGTAGGCCGGCACCGACAGAGCGGAGGTGATGCCAGGCACCACCTCGAAGGGGACGTTGTGCTCCGCCAAAAGCTCCAGCTCCTCGCCGCCCCGGCCGAAGAGGAAGGGGTCCCCCCCCTTGAGCCGGACCACATGCTTGCCCGTCAGAGCCTGTTCCAGCAGGATTTCGTTGATGCGCCACTGGGGCACCAGATGATGGGACGACTCCTTGCCCACGTTGACGCGCTCCGCGCCCTCCGGGATGAAGGACAGGACTTCCTCGCCTACCAGCCGGTCATAGACCACCACGTCGGCGGCCTCCAGCGCTTCCTTCCCTTTCAGTGTGAGCAGGCCCCCGTCGCCCGGTCCGCCACCCACCAGCGTTACCTTTCCAATCTCCGACATGGGTTTTACCTCCTTTTTCTGTTCTTTTCTTGAAAGAAAAGAACCAAAAGAACTTTAATCTGGTTTGCCTGGGAGATGTACCGCCTGTACCTCATCGGGCCGCGCCCCCAGGCCTCTTCCAGCTCTACTTCATCCGCTGCGCCAGCTCAATGCCCAACTTTTCCGCGTCCTGCCGGGAGCCTCTGATCCGATCCCGCTCTCCCCGCAGGTTAAACCCATCCAGAATCAGCTGGTCCCCCGCAAGGACCGCGTGAGCCGCCACTGGCGAGGTGCAGCCCCCGTCCAGTGTCCGGACAAAGGCCCGCTCCGCCGTCAGGCAGTCCCGTCCGTCTTCGTCGTTGAAGGCATGCAGGAAGGACACATCCTCCCCGCTCCGGGCCTGGACCGCCAGGATGCCCTGGCCCGCTGCGGGGAGGATCTCTTCTGTGGAGAAGAGGCGGCTGATCCGGTGCTCCAGCCCCAGCCGCCGCAGGCCCGCCGAGGCCAGAATCAGGGCGGAGAACTGCCCCTCGTCCAGCTTCCGCAGCCGGGTCTGCACATTGCCCCGGACCGGGGCCACCGCCGCGCCGGGAAAGAGCTGTTCCAGCTGCATTTTCCGCCGCAGGCTGGTACAGCCCAGGGGCTTGGACAGATCCAGCTCCGCAGCCCCCTCCGGCAGGACCAGCGCATCCCTGGGGTCCTCCCGCCGGGAGAACGCGGCCAGGGGCAGGCCCTCTGTCAGCTCCATGGGCAGGTCCTTGGCGCTGTGGACCGTCAGATCCACCCGGCCGTCCAGCAGAGCCGCGTCCAGTTCCTTGACGAAAAGGCCCTTGCCGCCAATCTGGTCCAGCGTCCGATCCAGAATCTTGTCGCCGGTGGTCTTCATGGTCACCAGCTCTACGGTCCGCTCCGGCTCCGCTGCCCGGATGGCCGCGATGACCAGCTCTGACTGGACCACTGCCAGCCGGCTGTCCCGGCTCCCCACTCGTATGGTTTTCATTCCAATTCCTCCAATGTACGCCGGATGGCCTTTGCCGCCTGGGCGGTCCGATGGTGGCCGCTCCCCTGGGACACCACCCCAGCCAGCACGCCGCCGCCCTCACAGAGGGCGGGAAAATAGAAGGTACACTCTTCCTTCCGGTCAGCCACGCTGACTGGGATGCCCAGGGCCTTGGCCTCCTCCCCCACCCGCCGGTTCACGGACCGGTCATCCGTGGCCGCTACCGCCAGGAAGGCCCCTTCCAGATCGCCGGAGGCATAGGGACGGGCAAGCCAGGTAAAGCCCTCGGGAGCGCCCGCCAGCTTCGGGGCAATCACAACCAGCCGGCAGCCAAAGGGGAGCAGGCTGTCGATCCGGCGGCGGGCGATGGTTCCTCCGCCCACCACTACGATCTTTTTGCCGTTCAAGTCCACGAACAGCGGAAAATGATAGGGCATGAAATCACCTTTTTTCTGTTCTTTCCTTGAAAGGGTGAACGAACCAAGGAGAACCAGTTTAAAGTTCTTTTTGCTTCTTTTCACCCGAAAGGGTGTGCTAAGATTTTGCTCCGCAAAATCAAGTGTCGTTCCATCTTTCAAGAAAAAGAAGATTACTCCCGGGCGTCCCCACTGGCCAGGTACAGCAGGGCGTTGCAGATGGCCGCCGCCACGTTGCTGCCTCCCTTGCGTCCCCGGGCCACAATGTAGGGAATGTTCTCCAGCTCCAGAATCAGCTCCTTGGACTCCACCACATTGACAAAGCCCACCGGCACGCCGATAATCAGCGCCGGCTGTTCCAGTGTCCCTGCCTCCAGCAGATCCCGGATGGCCACCAGCGCCGTGGGCGAATTTCCAACGGCAAACACCAGCGGACGGCCCAGCGCTGCCGCGCGTTCCATGGAGACCGTGGCCCGGGTCACCCCCCGGCGCTTGGCCTCTTCCGCCACGTCAGGGTCCGCCACAAAGTTCATCACTTCTCCCCCAAACTTCCCCAGCACCCGCTTGTTGATGCCGGCTAACGCCATTTGGGTGTCTGTGACGATGGTACAGCCGTTTTTCATGGCCTCCACTCCCCGTTTCACCGCGCCGGGTGAAAACACCAGATTGTCCGCATAATCAAAGTCCGCCGAGGTGTGAATGACCCGTTTGATGACTGGCGCCAGCTCCGGATCCAGTTCCCGGCCCAGCTCCTCCGTGATGATTTCCATGCTCCGGGCCTCAATCTCCGCCGGGGCCACCCGCTGCAATTCTATGCTCATGTGCGCCGCTCCTTTCTGTCCAGTCCCAGAATACCGTAAATCCGCTCCAGGTCCACCGACTGCCGGACTCCGTCCGCCAGCTTGCCGTACTGCTGTTCCTTATATGCGTTCCAATCCAGGCCCTCCGCCTCCTCCTCAAGACCTTTGGCTCGAAGAATACAGTTGACCGCGGCACGGGCAAATTCCGCCTGGTCAAAGATGCCGTGGACATAGCTGCCCCAGACATTGCCCTGAGAAGCCCCGTCCAGCTTTTCCCCTTCCCCGCCGGAAAGGGCGGCAAAGTTTGTGCCGCCGGGCGCGGTGGTGTCGCCCATGTGGATTTCATAGCCCTCAAAGGCCACCCCCTCCAGCCCCTGGAACATACCCTGGGCCTGCCGGACCCGGCCGCGCACCCGCGTCCGGGTCTTGTCCCCCCGAAACACCGTGCGGGTAGGCAGAAGCCCCATGCCCCGCAGCTCACCGCCGGCTTCCACCCCGTCCGGGTCAGAGAGGGTTTCCCCCAGCATCTGATAGCCGCCGCAGATGCCCGCCACCGCACCGCCTTGGGCCACGTGCTTGAGAATGGCGGACTCCAGACCGCACTCCCGCAGCCATTTCAGGTCGTCCATGGTGTTCTTGGTGCCCGGCAGGAGAATCAAATCCGGCCGGCCCAGCTCCCCCACAGACCCCGCGTAGCGGAGGGAAACGCTCTCCATCCGCTCCAGGGCGTTGAAGTCGGTGAAGTTGGAAATCCGGGGCAGGCGAATCACCGCGATATCCACCGCCGCCGCCCTTCCCTTCCGGGTGAAGCGTTCGGAAAGAGAATCCTCATCGTCCACGTCAACCTGGAGGTAGGGCACCACGCCCACCACCGGCTTGCCGGTCAGGTCCTCCAGCATTTTGACGCCAGGCTCCAGAATAGCCGCATCCCCCCGGAACTTGTTGATGATAAGGCCCTTGATTCGGTCTTGTTCCTCCGGCTCCAGCAGGGCCACCGTGCCATAGAGGGAGGCGAACACCCCGCCCCGGTCAATATCGCCGCAGAGCAGCACCGGTGCATCCGCCATTTTGGCCATGCCCATGTTTACAATGTCGTTGTCCTTCAGGTTGATTTCCGCCGGACTGCCCGCGCCCTCGATGACAATAATGTCATTCTCCGCCGCCAGGCTGTGATAAGCCTCTAAAATATCGGGAATCAGGGTCTGCTTCATGGCGAAGTAATCCCGCGCCGCGTAGACTCCCCGCACCTCCCCCATGACGATGAGCTGGGAGCCAGTGTCGCTCTGGGGCTTGAGAAGGATAGGGTTCATCCGCACGGAAGGGGCGATGCCCGCCGCCTCCGCCTGCATCACCTGGGCCCGGCCCATCTCCAGCCCCTCGCTGGTAATGAAGGAATTGAGGGCCATATTCTGAGACTTGAAGGGGGCCACCCGGTAGCCGTCCTGCCGGAATATGCGGCACAGCGCCGCCGTCAGCAGGCTTTTGCCCGCATTTGAGGTGGTCCCCTGCACCATGATTGCCTTTGCCATCAGCTTTTCCCTCCCAAAACGGCATCCAGGGCCTGGATGAGCCGTTCATTTTCTTCTCTGGGCCGGACCGCCGCCCGGTAATAGTCCTCCCCCAGCCCCACATAGTTGGCGCAGGATCGGATCAGGATGCCCTGTTCCAACAGGCGGGCTTTCAGGTCTGTCCGGCCTGGGGCCTGGAACAGAAGGTAGTTGGCCTGTCCCTCCCAGACCGTTAAATGGCGGGTCCGCAGCTGCTCCAACAGCCAGGCTCGTTCTGTTTGGATCAGCTTTCTCGCCTGATTGGGCCAATCCGTCTCTTGCAGGCAGGCGATGCCCGCCGCCTGGGCGGGGCCGGACACCGGCCAGGGCTGTCCCACGGCGGACATTCTCTCCAATAGATCTCCGTCGCCGCTGAGGCCGCAGCCCAGCCGGAGGCCGGGAATGGCGTAGCTTTTCGTAAAGGCCCGAAGCAAAAAGAGGTGTCTGCTTTCCTTCAGGTACGGGGCCAGGCCGGGGGTGTCCCCTTGGTCGGAGAGGGCCAGAAAGCACTCGTCCACCGCCAGCAGAATGTCCAGTGCCTCACACCGCCGGAGGATTTGCGCCAGCAGGCTGGGCGCTATGATTCGGCCCGTGGGGTTGTTGGGTGTGCAGAGAAACACCATATCCAGGCTGGGCGTGATGCCCTTGAGGATGGTCTCTGTCACGTCAAAGCGCTGCTCCGGCTTCAGGTAATGGTACTTCACCCGGCAGCCCACAGAACGGAGGGCCTGCTCATATTCGGAAAAGGTGGGTGCGGTCACCAGGGCACGGCGGGGAGCCTTGGCCTGAACCAGACGGAACAGCACATCCGCCGCGCCGTTGCCGCAGATCACCTGCTCTTCCGCCACGCCGGATTGGGCGGCAATGCCCGCCCGGAGGGCCCGGCAGAGGGGGTCCGGGTAGTGGATGGCTTCCTCCACCGCCGCTGCCGCCGCATGACGGACGGATTCCGGCATGCCCAGCGGGTTCAGATTGGCCGAGAAGTCCAGGATTGGACCGCCGTATTGGGTTTGGGCGGTCAGAAGATCGCCGCCATGGGTGTAGGTTGGCATTTTATTACCGCCTTTTCTGAGGTTTGATCGCATAGCTCAAATCTATCATCTATCATTGTAAATCGTTCCGTTGGGCTTCGCCCAATCCCGCTGGGGCTTTGCCCCAGACCCCACCGCCCTTTGAAAAGGGCGGCCCCAAACTTTACCTCGTCCGCCGCTCAATCTTTTCCCGGCACTCCCGGAGGGCCTGGGGCGTCAGCAGCCCCTTCATCCCTCCAGCCAGCAGATCCACGGTCCGCCGCACCGCCAGTTCCACCGCCTCCTCCCGGCTCAGCTCCCCAAGCTCCGGAGACGCCAGCAGCCGGCCAGTGACCGCTTCCTTCAATTCTCCCAGCAGAGGAAGGCAGCTTTTGTAGCTCCACCACTGATAAAACCGCTCCAGCTGCCGCTCCACAATGGCCTGAGCCTCCTCCAGCGCCGCACGGTTCTCCTCCTGAGGGTCCGTCCCCCCCAGCGTGTCCACATTGCGGCAGCGAATCCCCAGCTCCGTCTCCAGCCTGGGGTCCACGTCCCGGGGAATGGCCAGGTCCAGCACCAGCCGGGGCTTTTGCGCCAGTGCCGCCGCCTGCTCCAGCTGGAAGGTGTAATGGGGGCTGGTGGTGGCGGACAGTACAATGTCCGCGCCCTCCACCGCCTCCATCCGCCGGTCATAGGCGATGACCGCGCAGCCCGGAGGCACCACCGTTTCCCCGTGCCGGTAGGTCCGCAGCGTCACCGTCACCGAGCAGCCCGCCTCCCGCAGCAGCCGGGCCGACAAACGTCCCATCTCTCCGTTGCCCATAACCACTGCCCGCAGACCGCTTAGCTCCCCCAGCTCCCCCTTGGCCGCCTCAATGGCCCGGAAGGCCACCGAATCCGGAACCGCTGTAAGCCGGACGCTGGTTTTGATCTCCTTGCCCGCCGCCACCGCGTCCCGGAACAACGCCCCCAACACCGGGTCCGCCGCGCACCGGCGTTGAGCCAGGTCAATGGCGTTTTTTACTTGGGTGATGATCTGGCCGTCTCCCCAGATCTGAGAGCGAAGGCCCCCCGCCACCTCCATCAGATGCCGGGCCGCGTCCCGCTCCGTACGGTGGACAAAAGCGGACGCAAAGGCTCCGTAAGACTCTCCCGCCGCCTCGCACAGCAGGACCGCGGGCTTCACCGGCTCGCCGCAGGAGGTGACATAGAGCTCCGTCCGGTTGCAGGTGGAGAGCAGCACACAGCCGCTGACCCGCTGGTCTGCCCGGATTCGATCCAGCAGCTCCCCTGCCTGAGCATTGGTGAAGGACAGCCGCTCCCGCAGCTCCACTGCGGCCAGCTTGTGGTCAAGGCCGCTCATGGCCAGCTTCATGCCTGCCCTCCATCCTTGACCAGAACCACGGAGAAGTAACCGGTTTTTTCCTCCATGCCGGCAAAGCGCTGGTAAACCCGCTCGTTCTCCATGCCGCAGTTTTCCACCAGGGAGGCCCGGTCCAGCTCGCCCCGGCGGCGAAGCGCTTCCTGGAGTTCTCCAATGGACTTTCCGGCCTTCATGAGCACCTTGTTGGCCCGAACATCCAGGCTCTCCTCCAGGTGTTCATAGGAGGCGGGCACCACCAGCAGCCGGTCGGAGCCCTCGCACAGGGAGGTGTTCAGCCGGGCCGCCACCGCGCAGAAGGAGGGTACGCCGGGAATCAGCCGGGCCGTGTAGCCCCGCTCCAGCACCTTTTTATGGGTATACATATAGGTGGAATAGACCGTGGGATCTCCAAGCGTGATGAAAGCCACGTTCTTTCCCTGGTCCAGCAGGGCGCAGAGCCGGTCCGCGTTGGCTTGATAGCTCTCCTCCAGCCGGACCGGGTCCCGTGTCATGGGAGCGGCGCAGTTCACCCGCTCCTTGCCCTCGATGTAGTCCTTGACAATGGTCAGGGCGGTCTGCTCTCCGGCGCCCTTGTCCGGAACGGCGATGATATCCGCTTCCTTCAGAATGCGGACCGCCTTCAGCGTCAGCAGCTCCGGGTCGCCGGGGCCGACGCCCACGCCGTAGAGAATTCCTTTGTTCATACGAGCTCACCTTTTCCTTCGTTTCTTCTATCGTGGTACTGGCCTACAGCCACACGGCCCAATCCCCATAATCAAACGTTCCGCTTCCATGGTGCAGCAGGCCCTTCGCGTTCAGCTCCCGAAACGCATCCCGCATGCGGAATATCAGCTCAGGCCCAATATCCAGCGAGTGGTGCGCGGGAAAGACCCGCTTTACCGGAAGCTCAGAAATCCGTTCCAGAGATGCGCGATATGCGTCGGGATCTGTGGAGGGATAGTAGGCAAGCAGGGTGTCCTGATACACCAGGTCCCCGGTAAACAGGTAGCCTCCCGCTTCCTCCCAGAAGCACAGGTGTCCCGGCGAATGTCCCGGGGTATGCAGAACCTCAACCACCCGTCCGCCCAGGTCGATGATATCTCCGTCCCTTAGGATTCTGGTCGGCGTCCCCTGAAACAGGGTGTACTGGCTCACGTCAAAATCCTCCGGCGGGTCACAGCGGTCCAGGACCATCGCCCGCACCGTTTCGATTGGCAGCGGAAATCCTCCTTGAAGCCAGTCCAGCTCTTCCCCGTGAGCGTAAAAGTCCGGAAAATACTGGTGTCCACCGATGTGGTCCCAATGAATGTGGGTGGCGGCCGCGCTGACCGGTTTTGAGGCCAGCCGGGTCACCACGTCATAGATGTTGCAGATCCCAAGCCCGGTATCAATGAGCAGGCTTCGCTCCATCCCGTTCAAAAGATAGCAGTGGGTTTCCTCCCAATGCCGGTACTCGCTGATGCACCACGTGCTTTCGTCGATTTTGTCCACGGTAAACCAGTCATTCATGGGCGCCACCCCGCGCTTCCGCGACCGCCTCCGCCGCGTGAGCGGCAAACCGGGCCCGCACCGCCGGGAACTCACCCAGGCCCCGAACCACGCAGTCCACCTGATAGCCCGCCCCTTCCAAGCGGCTCTTCCAGGAGTCCGCCTCGGGACCGGCCATGTCATTTTTGGCGTGGTCGCCCGCCACCACCATGAGGGGAGCCAGTGTCACCCGGCGGATGCTGTGCTCCCGGAGCCGGTCCATGACCTGCTCCAGAGCGGGGTAGCCCTCCACAGTGCCCAGGAAGACGTTTTTATGCCCCATGTCGTGGAACACGTACTCCATAGCCGCGTAGACCGCGTTGGCGTGGTGCTCTGTTCCGTGGCCCATGAGCACCAGTGCGTGCCCCTCCCCCGCCGCTGGAAGCTCAGAGAGCACAGCGGGCACCGCCGCCTGATAGTCGGCCACAGAGGTGAGCAGGGGCGTGCTCATGGCGAATTTCCGGAACTGGCGGGCGTAGGGCGCGGCCTGGGCCGCCAGTTTATCGTACTCCTCGCCGTTCATGACGTGGGTGGGCTGAATGACCACAGCGTCGAAGTCCTCCACCACCAGCCGGGCCAGGGCTTTTTCCACCCTGTCCACAATCAAGCCGTCCCGCTCCCGGAGCTTTCGGATAATCATACCGCTGGTGAAGGCCCGCCGGACCGTCCAGTCCGGGAAAGCCCGGGCCAAGTCCGACTCGATGGCCCCAATGGTTTTTTCCAATGTATCGCGATGGCTGGTGCCGAAGGACACCACCAAAAGTGCCTGCTTCAAAGGGAATACGCCTCCTTTTTTCTCTTCTTTTTCTTGAAAGAAAAAGAAGCAAAAAGAACTTTAAGCTATATTCTATCGGTACATCTTTATAGGCGCCAGTTTAAAGTTCTTTTGGTTCTTTCGCCCTAGACTCCACTCAGATTTTGCTTCGCAAAATCAAGTGTCGTTCCATCTTTCAAGAAAAGAACAGAAGTCCCAGCGGAATCAAGTCGAACAGCGCCAGACTGACCAGAGCCGTGGCATACATCAGCCGGTTGGACCGGGGGATGTCCTCCAGCTCCACCGGCCGCAGGGCGTCGCCCATGGTGGGCTTCTCCACCAGCTTGCCGAAGTAGTAATTGCTGCCCCCCAGCTGAATGTGGAGCGCTCCGGCGCAGACCGCTTCCGTGTGGGCCGAGTTGGGCGACTTATGATTCTTCCGGTCCCGGCGGAAGATCCGCCAGGCATTCTTCCCGTCCTGCCCCACAAACACAGCGGACAGGCACATAAGCACCCCCGCCAGCCGGGCGGGAAGGAAGTTCACCACATCGTCCAGCTTTGCCGCCGCCCGGCCAAAGTACAGATATTGGTCATTTTTATATCCCACCATGGAATCCATGGTGTTCACCGCCTTATAGGCCATGCCAAGCGGCGCGCCGCCCAGGGCCAGAAACAGCAGCGGGGCGATCACTCCATCGGACGCGTTTTCCGCCACTGTCTCCACCGCGGCCCGTGTCACCCCCGCCTCATCCAGGGCGGCAGTGTCCCGGCCCACAATCATGGAAACCGCCTTCCGGCCCGCCTCCAGGGACTCCTCCTTCAGCGCGGTGTACACCTTCATGCTCTCCACGTTCAGCGATTTCGCGGCCAGCAGCTGATAACAGATGACCGCCTCCACCCCGAAGGCCAGCCAGGGGTGGACCCGTCCGCACAGCCACAGCAGCAGGCTGGTCAATCCGGTGGAAATCCCCACCACCAGCGCCACCAGCACACAGCCGGCAATCAGCTCTCCCCGTTCCGTTTTGGGGAACAGCTTCCTGAGCGGCGGCTCCAGGCTGGAAATCAGCCGCCCAATGGCCCGCACCGGATGGGGCATCCAATGGGGGTCCCCAAACATCAGGTCCAGCGCAAACCCCAGGGCCAAAGCCAGCAGGTGGTTCATTTCCCTTCGCCTCCCACCGGCTCCAACACCTTCAGCTTCCCTTCCTCCGGCAGCCACTCGGTCCGGAATCCGCCGCAGTTGGGGCACATCCAGCCGTAATAATCCCGCTCTGGCACGCCCACATGAGCCAGCAGCCCCATCAGCGTTCCGCCGTGGGATACCACACCCACCCGCTGGAAGCCGTTGGCCTCCGCGTCCGCCAGCACCTTGTCCAAGCCGGCGCGGGCCCGGCGGGCGCACGCCTCTCCGCTCTCCCCCACCGGGAGATCGGCAAAGTTGGGCCGGTCGGAGATCCATGCCTGATAGAGAGGGTCGTCCTTCAATTCCTCGTGGTTTTTCCCCTCAAAGGGGCCGAAATCCGTCTCCCGCAGCTCCGGAATCACCGTCTGAGCCACGCCGGGCCACAGCAATTCCGCCGTCTGGCGGCACCGCATCAGCGGACTGCGGTAAATGTGCTCCACCGGGAGCAAATCCGGACTCACCCGCCGGGCCAACTCCTCCCCCTGAGGGGCCAGGGGCACGTCCAGCAGGCCGACAAACCGCCGCTCCAGATTGCCCTGAGTGGTTCCATGCCGAATCAAAATCAGTTCCATTCTGTCCTCCCCTTCAGCACCATGGGCAGGCCGCAGAAGACCCGAACCACCGTATCCGCCTCCTTCGCCAGCTCACAGCAGACCCGCCCCACAGCCTCCCGCCAAGCCCGTTCCTCCGGACGGACCGGCACCACGCCAGAGCCCACCTCATCGCAGATGAAAATGACGCTGGGATGGGACGCGGCGAAGGTAAGCACCTCCGATGGGTCCCGGCCCTGGTCCAGCAGGTCCCGGATAATCGCGTGCAGGCCGTATATGATGGGCTTATCCGTCAAGGTCCGGGCCGTATCCGCTTCCGTCAGTCCGGACGCAGATAGAACGTAATTCAGCTTTCCCTGTCCCAAGCCGCCAATGATGAGTTTCATAGCAATTCTCCCAGTTTAAGAGGCTGTATTCATAACCGTTGAACGGCGTCTGAGCTTGTCTTTCGCCACCATACGGCGTCAATTTTCCTTGGAATCCGTCAGGATTCCGGCGAAAAATTATCTTGTCTGGCAGCAAAATCCTGTGCTCAGCCGCCATCCCCCGGTTATGAATACAGCTTCTAAAAGTTCTTTTCGGTTCCTTTTCCTGCAAGAAAAGGAACCAATCATCCCAAATGCTGTGCTGCGGCCACGGCCAGCACACAGCCAGCCTCGCAGAGCTGCAAAAACCAGCCCGCCAAATCGCCGGTGATACCGCCGAATTCCTTCTCCGCCTTCCAGCGGTAGTAACCAAAAATGAGCGCGCCCGCCGCCGCCGCCGCCAGCCCGCACCAGGGCCGGAGCAGGACCATGGCCGCCAGCACTGCCGCCAGCCAAAGCCGCAGCACCCACCGGACCTGCCGGGCTGCCGCCGCATCGGTAAACGTGGCCAGCAGTCCAGAGCCCCGAGCGTTCTTCATCGTAACCACTCCGTAACCCGACCAGGACCGGGACCAGACCGGAGTCAGGGCCAGCACAGCCATGGTCCGCCAGCCGGTCAGCTCCGTCTCGCACCAGAAGGCAAACAGGGCCAGCAGATACAGCACGCAGGCCATCAGGGCAAAGGCCCCCACATGGGAATCCTTCAAGATTTCCAGCTTCCGCTCTACGCTCTGGTGGGAGCCCAGGGCGTCAGCTGTATCGCAGAAGCCGTCCAGATGGATGCCGCCAGTGACCAGAAAGGGAATGAGCACACAGCCCACCGCCGTGAGCATGCTCCCGAAGCCCAGCCAAGCCGCCAGGTTCATCCAGCCAAACAGCAGCGCGCCCACCGCCAGCCCCACCGCTGGAAAGAAAGCGAAGACATAGGACAGGCTCTCATTGGTCCACTCCATGCGGGGCATGGGAATTTTGGAGTACATGGCGAAGGCCAGCCCCGCCGAACGCAGCAGCTTCAAACCGCTTCCCCCTTCCATAGGACCGGCAGGCCGCAGACCACCTCCACCACCCGGTCCGCACGGGCAGCAATGGTCCGGTTGACCTGGGCCAGCACGTCCAGATACTGAGCGGTGCCGGGGTCGTAGGCGATACCGTCCCCGAAGAGCTCGTTGGTGACGATGACCAATCCGCGAGCGGAATCGTTCCAGCGCTCCACGCCGGCCAGGACGCGCTCTGCCGCGCCCTCAAAGCCCAGCGGGCCGAAGCACTCATTGGCGCACAGGTTGGACATGCACTCTAACAGGGCCACGCAGTCCGGCACAGGGGTCTGCTCCGCCAGCCCCCTGGGGCACTCCAGGGTGTCGAAGCCCTTATCTTTTCGCATGGCCCGGTGCCGCGCCACCCGGCGGCGGCTCTCCCCGTCCCAGATTTCCATGGTGGCGATGTACAGACGCCGGGCCGGCCCCATGGACAGCACCAGACTTTCCGCGTATTCTGATTTTCCGCTGGCAGACCCGCCGGAAACGAGCGTCAACATAAAAGACCGCCTTTCCGCTTCTTTTCTGGAACGAAAAGAGGCAAACGAACTTTAAACTGCGCGCTTACGGACATTCCCCAAATCTATGTCTGGGGAACGTAGGTTTCGATATGGGTATCCTCAAAGGAAACCATGCCGTGGTAGACCGCAAGCCCCATGTCCAGCAGCGGCATGGCCGCCACCGCGCCGGTGCCCTCTCCCAGACACATTTCCGCGTGGAGGAAGGGCTTCAATCCCAGGGCCTCCATCAGCATCTGGCCCGCCGGTTCCTTGGAGACATGGCTTGCCATCAGATAATCTCCCACAGCGGGGCACATCCGCACCGCCGCCAGCGCGGCGGCGGCAGAGATGAAGCCATCCACCAGCACGGGAATCCGTTTGGCCCCGCAGGCCAGGTAGACCCCGACCAGTCCGGCGATATCCAGTCCCCCAACCTTGCTCAGCACATCCAGCGGATCCGCCCGGTCGGGCTTGTGCCTCTCGATTGCGGTTTCAATGGCGTGGATCTTGCGCTCCAGCCCTTTGGAGGACAGCCCGGCCCCCCGGCCCGTGACCTCCGCCGGGTCCTTGTCCAGCAGGACGGACACAATAGCGGACGAGGTGGTTGTGTTTCCTATTCCCATTTCTCCGGTGGCAATCAGATTGTAGCCTTCGCTGTGGAGGTCACACACCACATCAATGCCCGCCTGAATGGCCTGCACGGTCTCCTCTAGGGTCATGGCCGGTTCCTTTGTCATGTTCCGGGTGCTCCGGCGGACGCACTTCTGTACCATACCGGGCCCCTCTACCGGGCGGTAAATGCCTACATCCACGGGAATCACGTCGGCATGGGCCACAGCGGCCATCTGACACACGGAGGTGTCGTGCCGGGTCATGTTCTCCGCCACAATGGCGGTGACCTCCTGCCCGGTCTGGGTGACGCCCTCCTCCACCACGCCGTTGTCGGCACACATGGCCACCACCGCCCGCTTGTTCAGCCGCACATCGGTCGTGTTCTGGATGCCCGCCATGCGGACCACCGCCTCTTCCAGCAGGCCCAGGGCCCGCAGCGGCTTGGCAATGGCGTCCCAATGGGCCCAGGCCGCCTGTTCAATCGCAGGATCCACCGGCCGAATGGCCGAAAGTGTCTCTTCCAAAGTCATGTTGATTCCTCCAGCAATATCAGAAGTTTTGAGCGGCGGGCCGGGCAGCGATTCCCGATGGAACCGCCGCAGTACGCCAGCTTAAAGTTCTTTTTGGTTCTTTTTCTTCCAAGAAAAAGAACGGGCGGCGGAGACGAACCGGGCCGCCGTCTCCGGTTTCGCGCAGAAATGGAAGTGGGGAAATCCAGCATACAGCGCCGGAGAGGCGTGCCCGCAGTCCCAGCCCCGGCTGGACTGGGGCTTTTCCGCCCGAAAGGCCGCGCCGGGATCTCCGCTCTCCCAGTAGTGGAACTCGTGGGCGGGGATCTCCTCCCCTGCCCGGAAAAGCAGGCTGTCAAAGCGGGCCTTCAGCGTCACATAACCGAACCGGCTCAGCTTACCCGTGTTCCACGCTCTCTCGGGAATCACACCCACCAGGGGCCAGTCATGCTGTCCGTCCGCGTCTCCCAGGGTCTGGTGCAGGTACAGAAATCCGCCGCACTCCGCCACCGTGGGCATGCCGCTCCGAATGGCCCGCCGAATCGCCGCCAGCATGGAGGCGTTCGCCGCCAGCTCCTTCCCGTACAACTCCGGGTAGCCGCCTCCCAGGTAAAGGCCGGAACAGCCTTCCGGCAATTCCTCATCCTCCAGCGGGGAAAAATTCACCAGCTCCGCGCCGCACTGCTCCAGAAGCTTCAGCCCGCCGGCGTAATAGAAGCAAAATGCTTTGTCTCGGGCCACCGCGATGCGGGGCTTTCCCGGAACGGGCTCAGGTACGGAAAAGCTTCCCTCCGGCAGAGCCTCCGCCGAAGCCGCCAGCGCCAGCAGGCCGTCCAGGTCAATGGATTCTTCCGCCTGTTCCGCCAGCCTCTGAAGCCGCTCCTTCAAATCAGAGATCTCCGCCGCCGTGACCAGCCCCAGATGCCGGCTCTCCACCGCGCAGTCGGGCCGTTCCGGCAGAAAGCCGTACACCCTCACCCCGGTTTCCTGTTCGATGCACTCCTTCAGTCTGGGGTAGAGCATGGGCGAAATCCGGTCAAGCACCACTCCCTGAATCCGGGACTCCTGCTCAAAGGCACAGAACCCCTTCACCAGCGGCGCTGCAGACCGGGCCCGGCCCCGGGCGTCCACCACCAGCACCGCCGGGGTGCGGGTGGTCCGGGCCAGATCCCAGGCGGAGGCCTCCGAGCTCATGGCAATGCCGTCATAGTAGCCCATGGCCCCCTCAATAATGGCCACATCGCCTTTCGCCCCGTTCTCCGCCAGCAGGTGGAGCACCGCCGCCTCTCCCAGCAGAAAGAGGTCCAGATTCCGGGCTGTGGCCCCGATGACCTGGCTGTGAAACATGGGGTCGATGTAGTCCGGGCCGGATTTGAAGGACACCGGACGCAGTCCCCGGTTGACCAGGGCCTGCAAAACCGCGCAGGTCACAGTGGTCTTTCCTCCGCCGCTGGCAGGAGCGCAGAACAGCAGCCGGGACTGGCTCATAAAGCTCCCCTTCCTTCCCCGCTGAGCACATACACCGGGTTCTGAGCGGTCATCAGGTGATAGGCTCCGGCCTGTCTGGCCTTGGCCACGTTCACCTGGGCGATGTCCACATTGATGAGTCCCAGCTTGGTGAAGCAGCGCACCGCCTCCCCCACGGTCTCCAGGGTGATGGCGTTGACCACAACGCGGGCTTTGGCGTTCTTGCACAGGGCAGCCAGGAGAATTTCCTCCAGGCGGCCGGAGCTCCCACCCACAAACACCCGGTCCGGCGGGGGCAGGGCCTCCAGCACCTCCGGCGCGGAGCCGGGAATCACCTGGAGGTTGCTCACGCCGAACTGCTCCTTATTTCGGAAAATCAGCTCCACCGCCTCCGGCTTGTGCTCCACGGCGAAGACCAGACCGGCGGGAACGGCAAAGGCCCCCTCCACGGACACAGATCCGGTGCCCGCGCCCACGTCCCAGAGGACATGATGGGGCTGAAGCCGCAGCTTGGAGATGGACAGCGCCCGGACCTCCTCCTTGGTCATAGGCGTCTTGTCCCGAAGAAAAGCCTCGTCCGGGATGCCAGGGCCGGAGAAGGGCCAGCAAAGGGGCCGGGGATTTTCCGCCAGCATCACGGACAGGTCCGCGAAGGTTTGCTCCGCCAGCTCCGCGGCGGTTCCGGTGACAATGCGCTCGTCCGGGTAGGACAGCCGCTCGCCCACGGTAATTTTGACCTCGTCCAGGCTCCGGTCCCGCAGGCCTTTGCAGATGTCCTCCGCCTTGGTGTCGCCGCCGGTGAGGAGGAAGGTTTTCGCATGGCGCTGAATTTCCCCCACCCCGTTATGGGCCCGCCCGTGGGCGGAGACCAGAAAGGCGTCCTGCCAGGTGGTACGGAGCTTCGCGCAGAAGTAGACCACGGCGGAGATGCCGGGAATGGTTTCCACTTCGCAGTCCGTGAGCAGCTCATAGAGATTCTTGGCCCCGGAGTAGAAGCCCACGTCACCGGACAGCAGGACGGCGGCCGTTTCCGCGCCGCTGCTGTGAAGGGCCTCCGCAATTTCAGCGGAGCGGACCAGGGGCAGCTTGCCCAGGGCCGGGGCCTCAAAGTCCTCCAGCAGCCGGGGCGCGCCGATGAGAAGCTCACTCTCCTCAATGGCACGCTTGCCCCCCAGGGTCAGCGTGTCCGGATTGCCCATGCCCACGCCAATCAGATATACCTTCATAAATGCCTCCGTTTCTCTTCTTTTTCTTGAAAGATTGAACGACACTTGATTTTGCGGAGCAAAATCTTAGAAGCCGTATTCACAATCGGGGGATGGCGGCTGAGCACAGGATTTTGCTGCCAGACAAGACCATTTTTCGCCGGAATCCTTGGTGGATTCCAAGGAAAATTGGCGCCGTATGGTGGCGAAAGACAAGCTCAGACGCCGTTCAACGGTTGTGAATACAGCTTCTTAGTGGAGTCCACACCCTATAGGGCGAAAAGAAGCAAAAAGAACTTTAAGCGGCGCTCTTATGCCAGTCTTCCGTGGAATCAGTTTAACGTTCTTTTGCGCCCTTTTCTTTCAAGAAAAGGGTAAAAAGATCATTCAGCGTCGATCCCTGCTCCTGGACCGGACGGCGGACCACCAGCACATGGGCGCCTGCGGCCTGGGCCGCCCGGACTTTCTCCGCAAAGCCGCCCACATCGCCGGTGTCCTTAGTCACCAGCACCGACGCGCCAATCTGCCGGAGCGTGGCTGCGTTCAGTTCCTCTGTAAAGGGGCCCTGCATGCAGATCAGATGCCTGCCTGGATACCCCAGCTCCAGAGCGTGGGACAGGGAATCCAGGTTGGGCAGAATCCGGGCGTAAATCCGGTCCTTGAAGTCCGGCAGCCGGGCAAATTGGCCCAGGTCCTTGCTGCCTGTGGTGAGCAGCACGGTTCCCGGATGCTCCGCCAGCCAGTCCGCCGCTGCCGCCATGTCCGGGACCTCCGTCCAGTCCGGATTTTGTTCCGCCTCCGGACGCACCAGCCGGTAATAGGCCAGGTTCTCCCCTTCCGCTGCCGCCTTCACATTGGCGGTGACCTCCGCGGCATAGGGGTGAGTGCCGTCAATGACCGCCCGGAAGGGTGCGGAGCCCATCAGCCGCCGCATCTCCTCCCTGGTCTGCCGCCCGGTCCGCACTTGGAGGCCCGCCAGTCCGGAAACCTGCTCCCGGCCGTACTCCGTGGCCACGCAGAGGGTCACATCCCAGCCGCCCAGGGCCAGCCCCTCCGCCAGCCTCCTGCCGTCCTCTGTGCCGCCGTAAACCAGAAGCTGTTCCCCTGTCATTTCCACCGCCTCCGTTACTGCTCCCGCTGCAAATAGCCTCGGGGCGTCACCATTTTCCCGTTAATGACCTTGGTCTGGCTGTTGCCCACAAAGACGGTGGTGAACATGTCCACTTCCGCGTCCCGCAGCTCGCCCAAGGTGAGCACCGTGGCCGCCTCTCCCTCCCGGCCGATGCTGCGGACAAAGCCGCAGACCGTCTCTGCTGGCTTGGCCGCCAGCAGAATGTCACAGGCCCTCTGGAGATAGTCCGGCCGCTTATGGCTGGCCGGATTGTAGAGGCACAGCACAAAGTCCGCCGCCGCCGCGCCCTTCAGCCGGGCCTCAATCTTCTCCCAGGGTGTCAGCAGGTCGGACAGGGAAATCACCGCGAAGTCATGCATCAGCGGCGCGCCCAGCACGGCGGCCCCGCCGCAGGCGGCGGTGATGCCGGGGATGACCTCGATCTCAATGGGGGCGTACTCCTGAGCCACCTCATAGCACAGGCCCGCCATGCCGTACACGCCGGGGTCCCCGGAGCACACCATGGCTACGTTCCGGCCGGCAGCGGCCTCCTCCACCGCCATCCGGCAGCGGTCCACTTCCTTCCGCATGGGGGTGGTTTTAATTTCCTTGTCAGGGTAGTCATTTTTCAGAAGGTCCACATAGACCGTGTATCCGATGATGGCATCGCAGCCGTCCAGGGCCGCTCTGGCCCGGCCCGTCAGGTCGATACCGCCGCCAGGGCCGATGCCGATGACCGATAGCTTCATATTGGCTCACTCCTCCTTATTTCCTGTTCTTTTCTTGAACGAAAAGAACCAAAAGAACTTTAAATTGTGCGCTCATAGAGCTGTCCGGCAGAACCCGATTAAAGTTCTTTGCCCAGCTTTCTTTCAAGAAAGCTGGAAAACATCCTCCGCGACCGCCACAGTGACGCCGTTCCAGGCGGACTTGGGCACAATCAGCCGCCCGCCGCTTCGCTTCACCGCCGCCCGCTCGCACACGTTGTCCACGCCAGTGACGGACGCTACAAAGGGGGAGGGGGTAAATTCGCCCTCCACCTCCCGCAGCTCCTCCGCCGCGTAGAACACAAGCGGCCAGCCGTTTTTCTCCGAGAGAACCCGAAGGGCCTCCTCGTCCTGCTTCAGGTCAATGGATGACACGTCCCGCACCGCTCCACGGGCCAGGTGACGCTCCTCCAGCACCCGGGCCACCGCCTCTTCCACCCGCTCCGGCGGGGTGCCCCTCCGGCACCCAATGCCCAGATGGAGCGCCTTCGGCCAGATCCGCAGGGTTTTCGGAAACGGGTCCGGCTGGCCGGTCCGGCTGGTGACGTAAAAGCCCAGCTCTGCCGGCCCGGCCGTCACGCCCTTCGGCAGAGGGCTTGTCATGGGGTAGTCGCTGGCCATGCCGATGGGCTCCCCGGCCAGCACAGCGGCGGAGATCTCTTTCGCCAGCGCCCGGCAGTCAAACGCCATGCCCTGCCGCGCCGCCCACTGGTCCACTGCAAAACGGTTGTTCACGTCGGTGGCTGTGGAGATGACCGCCGTGCCGCCGGTGAGGGCGGCCACAGTCCGGGCCAGGTCGTTGGCGCCCCCCACATGGCCGGACAGCAGGGGCACCGCAAACCGGCCCGCCTCGTCCACCGACACCACCGCCGGGTCGGTGAGCTTGTCCCTCACATGGGGCGCGACAGCCCGCACGGCAATGCCGCAGGCGGAGACGAAAATCAGGCCGTCCCGGCTTGAGAACCGGTCCGCCGTCCAGCCCTCCAGGCTCTCATAAGGCTGGGCCCCTGCTTCTGCCGCAAACCGGGCCGGACCGGACAGGTCGCAGGCGTGGCCCTGGCATTCCAAGTCTCCGGCCAGCTTTCGGGCCAATGCTCCGCCCCGTTGGGTGAAGAAAATCAGCGACAGCCTCATTGGCCGGTTCCCGCCCGGAAGCCGTGGGTGAAGGCGGGGTCGTAGAGCTTGGACCGGTCGTATTCCGTCCCCAGGAAGCCGCCAACGGTGATGAGGGCAGTTTTGGTAATGTGGTTTTCCCTGGCGGTCTGAGCCAATGTGGAGACTGTGCAGCGGAAGACCCTTTCATCCGGCCAGGTGGCCTTGTAGACAATGGCCGCCGGTGTGTCCGGAGCGTAGCCGCCGGCCATCAGCTCCTCCTGGGCCCGCTCCAGCAGTCCGGTGGACAGGAACAGCACCATGGTGCAGCCATGGGATGCCATTTTCCGGAGTTTTTCCCCTTCAGGCACAGGGGTCCGGCCCTCCATCCGGGTGATGATGACAGACTGAGACACGTCAGGGAGGGTATATTCCGCCCGCAGCGCCGCTGCGGCGCCGCAGAAGGAGGACACGCCGGGCGTCACGTCGTAGGGGATGCCCGCCTCGTCCAGCTGGTCCATCTGCTCCCGAATCGCGCCGTACAGGGAGGGGTCCCCGGTGTGAAGCCGGACGGTCTGCCAGTTCCGGGCTTCGCCCTCTTTCATGGCGGCGACGACCTCTTCCAGGGTCATGGAGGCCGAGTCCAGCACCTTGCAGCCCTCGGATTTGTATTGAAGCACCTCCGGGTTGACCAGAGAACCGGCGTAGATGATCTGGTTCGCCTCGCCCAGGAGGCGTGCGCCCCGGACGGTGATGAGATCGGCTCCCCCAGAGCCGGCACCTACGAAATGAATCATGTTTTTTCCTCCTTATTTCTTCCTGAGCGAAAAAGAAGCGCGCTTTCTTGAAAGAACGCTTAGATCTTATCCACAAATGAGGAGTGAGCAGACTGGGCCGCCAGATTTTTTGTGGATATGCTCTTAGCAAAGAACGTTATGCTGGCGTACCCGCGGCAGTTCTCACGGAGTGCCCTGCCCTCCGCTACCCTCGATGCAAGGAAATCAGAGCGTCTGCTCCCGGCGTCTGGCCCAGGATTCCGTACACGTTGGAGAAGAACATGGACTCAATACGCAGCCCCTCTCCTGCCCGGCCCTTGAGATGCCGGTCCACAGCCAGAGAGATGGAATCCATCACCGGCTTCCGGAGCTCCGCCTGGTCCAGCAGGGGAATCACCTCATCCGTGGTCACGCTGGACAAAATCGCTGCCACAGTTTCCCGCCCCGCTCCGCAAAGGGCGGCATGGGCCGCCAGAACCTCCCCCCGGCCGTCCGCCGTTCGGGAGTGGGTGTTCATAATGCCTGCGGCCAGCTTGACCACCTTGCCCGCGTGGCCCACCAGCAGAAGGGACCGGAACCCCAGCTCCACCGCCATATCAACGGCGGCCCCGATGTAGTTGGAGCACTGAACGCCGGCGCTCATATCCAGCCCCAGCACATCGCGGGAAAAATCCGCTCCGTAGTTGCCCGGAGAAACCAGCAGGTCCCGGACCCCTGCGGCGGCGTGAACCTGCATATCCAGCCGGATGGAGGCGATCAGCGCCTCCTCGCTCATGGGCCGCACAATGCCGGAGGTCCCCAAAATGGAGATTCCACCCACAATACCCAGGTTGGGGTTGAAGGTTTTCTTTGCGATGGCCTCCCCCTCAGGCACGGAAACTACCACCCGCAGGCCTCCGGAGGTCCCCGCTTTTTGCAGCGCCTCCGCCGCCTGGGCCCCGATCATCTCACGGGGCACCCGGTTGATGGCCGCGCTGCCCACCGGCTGGTCCAGGCCGGGCCGGGTCACCCGGCCAACCCCTTCCCCGCCGTCGATAGTTACGCCAGGCTCCTCCGTTCGCTCCACACGGGCGAAAATCAGGGCTCCGTGCGTGGCGTCAATGTCGTCGCCCCCGTCCTTCCGCACGCCGCAGGAGGCCCAGCCCAGGCCGGAGGCGGCTTCCTCCAGGTCTGCGGTTACTCGGATGCCCGCCGGAGTCAGAATCTCCACCGCCGGGGGACAGGCCCCCGTCAGCAGCAGCTCCGCCGCACCCCGGGCGGCAGCGGCCGCACAGGTCCCCGTGGTGTAGCCGCAGCGCAGCCGCTTTTGCCCCACCGGGATATACGCTTCCAGTCTGGACACTGAACTCCTCCCCCTTGCAGGTTCTTAACAGAAAAAGGGCCTCCAATCAGATTGGAGGCCCCGTTTGGGTATAACAAAGCTCCAATACTCTCCACCTAAGAGTAATTGAATCGTCCGCGGCAGTATCCTGGCTCGCGCTTCGTCCGCGAGAACACCTTCTCGTCCTTGGCAGCAGGGCGATGGTACATCGTTCTCTTGTCCACGCTTACAGTAGAGGTAAGACTGCGCCGGATTTTCACCGGACTTCCCATTTTCACGGCTTCTTCGCCGCACCGCAGATAACACAATAATTCTGTTTTTCAGCGCTCCTGCGAGCGCCCGTGTTTCCTTTCGTATTATAGCAGTCCCTGCGGGGAAAGTAAAGGAAAACATCGGCCTCCCACGAAAAAGACCGCCTTCGCAGTTCAAAGCCCGCGAAGGCGGCCGTAAATGCACGGTGATTCTCTAAGAGCCTGTTCAAAATCTCCTGACACACCGTCTGAACCGGCCTTTTTCCGTCCAGCCGCGTCAAACATGCTCGGAATACATCCAGTATTCCTGCGCTTTTTTCCTTGCCGGACGAAAAAATTCCGGCCCATCCAGCGCACC
>JAAWCD010000043.1 GCA_022793095.1 Oscillospiraceae bacterium
GGTGCGCTGGATGGGCCGGAATTTTTTCGTCCGGCAAGGAAAAAAGCGCAGGAATACTGGATGTATTCCGAGCATGTTTGACGCGGCTGGACGGAAAAAGGCCGGTTCAGACGGTGTGTCAGGAGATTTTGAACAGGCTCTGAGGGGGGCTTTTTCTCTCTGGGCGAAAAAATCCAGGGCAATCCGTTTGCCCGGCAGTGCGGGGGAGACCATCGGAGCGGCGGGGGCAAGCCCCCGCCCTACAATGCGGCCGTTTTTCCCCACCCGTGTCCTTGTGGGGGGCCAAGCCGATACGGCAATCCGCCCCCTCGTTGATGCGGATGAGACCATCGGGCGCCTTTGCCGAACCCCTTGGAATCCACCGCAGTACCGCCAGCTTAAAGTTCTTTTGCTTAGGCATCGTTTGAAAAATGTCAACATACCCAAGCAGCGGACCTTTTTCCGCCTGGACAGCACAATTTTTCCTTGAAATCCGACAGGATTCCTGCGGAAAAATTGTTTGCCAGACGAAAAAATTCCTCGCTGTTGGGCACATTGCCATTTATCAAACAAGGCCTACTTTTCTTTCAAGAAAAGTAGGTTACAATACATAAAATTCATCAAGCACGCCGGAGGTCTCCTTCCGGGCCATTCCATTCTGCTTCCGGAACGCCCGAGGCGTCACGCCCACGGCTTTCCGGAAGGTCCGAATGAAGTAATTGGCGTTGACAAACCCGGCGGCCTCACCCACAAACGCCACATTCTGGTCTGTCTCCACCAGCAGCTGCTTGGCATATTCCAGCTTCCGGCTGTTGAGGTACTTCCCCGGCGGCAGGCCCACTTCCCGATGGAACGCCCGAACGAGATGCTCTTTGGATACCTCCATCCGCCCGGCCAAATCCTCAATCCCAGTCAAGAACACAAATTCATTCTCAATCAGGTCCAGCGCGGCACCCACTAAGGGGGAGTGCTCCGCCCGCGCGGGCGCGGCCTCCCTCTCATGGAGGTCCATCAGCAGCCGGTAAGCCAGCGCGGAGGCCGCCCCGGCGGAAACAGCCCGGTCCTCTCCGGCCAGCGCGAATACCCGCTGCACCGCCTCCCAAACGGCCTGCCCGCTTCCGGGAAACCGGCATACCGGACCGCCGCCCAGCATCTGTTCCGCGGCCTCGCCCCGCAGCCGGAGCAGCCCGCATTCCGCCCGGCTTCCCGCGGTCAGCAGTACCGGCCCGCGGCCCTGAAAGAGGACCCCGTCTCCACTCGGAACGGGACCGGAAACGGTCCCCGACCGCAGCTCTGCCGTTCCCTGCCGGAGGCCGAACAGATTGACCGTCCCCTCTGGGCACTCCATGGGCCAGCGTTCCAGGGGTCCGGGCGTCAGCTCCCAAACCCCGTCCAATGCCAAAAGCCCCGAGATGAATTCATCCGGGGCTTTTGGCGTGACACGCCGTATGCAGTTGACACATTGTTTTGCCATACGAGGTCCAATCGAAAGAATTCGTGGATTAGTGGCAGATCGCCGTTTCCTTATCCTTCTCGAAGAGGTGAATCTTCTCGGTCTTGACACCCAGCTTGATGTGTGCGCCGCTGGTGGTGCGGAAGGAGGAGGGCAGACGGACCACAATCCGGTTGTCCTGGCAGTTCAGGTGGAGGTTGATCTCAGCGCCCATGAGCTCGGCGATGTCCACGTCGGCCTCAATGGTGGCGTTGCTGCTGCCGTCGTCCACGAAGTCCTCGGGACGGATGCCCATAACGACCTCTTTGCCAACATAGGGATCCAGCTTGGCGGCTTCCCCCTTGCCGGCGGGCAGGGGAATGGTGTACTTGCCGAACTGGAGGGCGTAATTGCCGCCGTCCTTCTTCAGGGTGACGTCCACGAAGTTCATCTGGGGGGAGCCGATGAAGCCGGCCACAAACAGATTCACGGGGAAGTCGTAGAGGTTTTGGGGGGTGTCAACCTGCTGAATGATGCCGTCCTTCATAACCACGATGCGGTCGCCCATGGTCATGGCCTCGGTCTGGTCGTGGGTGACGTAGACGAAGGTGGTGTCCAGCTTCTTGTGCAGGCGGGTAATCTCGGCGCGCATGGCGGTACGGAGCTTGGCGTCCAGGTTGGACAGAGGCTCGTCCAGGAGGAAGACCGCCGGGTCACGGACCATGGCGCGGCCCAGGGCCACACGCTGGCGCTGGCCGCCGGACAGCGCCTTGGGCTTCCGGTTCAGGAGGTGCTCCAGGTCCAGGACCTTGGCGGCCTCGTGGACCTTCTTGTCGATTTCGTCCTTGGGCATCTTGCGGAGCTCCAGGCCGAAGGCGATGTTCTTATAAACGGTCATGTGGGGATACAGAGCGTAGCTCTGGAACACCATGGCGATGTCGCGGTCCTTGGGGGCCACGTCGTTGACCACACGGTCGCCGATGTACAGCTCACCCTCGCTGACCTCTTCCAGGCCGGCGATCATCCGCAGGGTAGTGGACTTGCCGCAGCCGGAGGGGCCGACCAGGATGACAAACTCCTTGTCAGCAATTTCCAGGTTCAGGTCGGGGATAACGGTCACGCCGCCGGGATAGGTCTTCTTCACATGACGGAACGAAATATTGGCCATAAGTCAAGTCCTCCATTTACTATTTTGATTGATTTCGGGGCAGATTCTATATCAAACCCTTTCGTTAATCTCACTTTACCACGTACACCTTTCTTTTGCAATAGTCTCTTTTTAATTTTTATAGCACAATATTGATATGGCGTCAGATTCCCCATTGAAGTCCTGGCGATTCTATGCTATCCTCAGTTTGACCAAACCCTGGCGCGCCGCTTGGCGTGCACGCCGGAGCGGTGTCTCTGAAATCAATGAGGCGGAACGGCCTGCCTGAGGGCAATCACCCTTGAGCCGCGCCGCAGTACGTTAGAAGCTGTACCAATAGCCTCAGCGCGCGTCCTTGCGGCCAAAATGGCCGTTGGCATCGTTAAAAAAGCTTGAAATACATCCAGTATTCCTGCGCTTTTTTGCCTTGCCAACAACGATTTTGGCTCGCAACTCCCCGCA
>JAAWCD010000044.1 GCA_022793095.1 Oscillospiraceae bacterium
ACCTCCCTCATCGGCGGCCTGCAGATGTTCGACGTGCCCCAGATCCTCACCGGCGGCAAGGGCGCCCCTGACCGCACCACCATGACGCTGATTATGTACCTGAATAAACACCTCCAGGCCAAAAACTACGGCATCGCCGGCGCGCTGTCCGTCTTCCTGTTTATCATCAGCGCCATTCTCTGCTGGTTCGTCTTTAAGATGAACACCGACTCCGACCCGGACGGCTCCAAGTCCGCGGCCAAGCGCGCCAAGAAAGGGGGCAAAGCGTAATGGAGAACAAAAAATCCAGCGGACGAACCATTCTGGCCCATGTGGTGCTGATTATTCTGGCGTTTCTGTGTCTGTTCTTCTTCTACATCCTGATTGTCAACGCCACCCGCTCCCACGCGCAGCTCCAGCTGGGCTTCTCCGCCCTGCCCGGCTCCAGCCTGCTCGCCAACCTCAAAAGCGTCATCAACGACCCGGCCATTCCCATCCTCAAGGGCATCCAGAACAGCCTGATTGTCTCCGGCTGCTGCGCCGCCATCGTGACCGACTTCTCCGCCCTGACGGCCTACGGCATCTACGCCTACGACTTCAAGCTGAAGCGCGCCGCCTTCACCTTCATCATGGCCATCCTGGTCATGCCCACCCAGGTGACCGCCCTGGGTTTCCTGCGGCTGATTACCGGCATGGGGCTGGACGACTCCCTGATTCCCCTGATTATCCCCTCCATCGCCTCCCCCGCCGTGTTCTACTTCATGCACAGCTATATGCAGTCCTCCCTGCCCAAGGAGCTGATTGAGGCGGCCCGGATCGACGGCTCCCGGGAGTTCGGCACCTTCAACCGCATTGTCCTGCCTATTATGAAGCCCGCCATTGCGGTGCAGGCCATCTTCACCTTTGTGGGCTCCTGGAACAATTACTTCATCCCCGCTCTGGTAATCACCTCCAAGAGCAAGCAGACCCTGCCCATCATGATCGCCACCCTCCGGGGTGCGGACTACATGAACTTCGACATGGGCAAAATTTACATGATGATTACCATTGCCATTGTACCCATTGTTATTATTTACCTGCTCCTGTCCAAGTTTATTGTGGAGGGCGTCACCCTGGGCGGCGTCAAGGAATAAGATCTTATCCGCAAATTAGGACGCGCACAGTCTGCACACCCCTGATTTGTGGATAAGCGCTCAATCAAAAAGCGCCGTCGGCTGACGGCGCTTTTTTCAAGGAGGAATTTGTATGGAAAAATGGATTCGCGCCCGCTATCAGCCCAACCTGCCCCTGGCGGGAGGCCGGCGGGTGACAGCCAGCCCGGAGCACATCGCCCTGTCCCGGCAGGCCGCTCAAGAGGGGGCGGTGCTGCTGAAAAACAGCGGAAATCTGCTCCCTTTGGCGCCCGATACCCGGGTAGCCCTGTTCGGCAAGGGCAGCTTCGACTATGTGAAGGGCGGCGGCGGCAGCGGGGATGTGACCGCGGCCTATGTCAAAAATCTGTATGACGGACTGAAAGAGGAGGGCGTTCCCCTCTATGAGCCCCTGTCCGTTTTTTACCGGGACTATGTGGAGAGGCGGTATGAGGCGGGGGACGTCCCTGGCCTGATGGCCGAGCCGGAGCTGCCCCAGAGCCTGGTGGAGTCCGCAAAAAAGGACGCGGATATGGCCGTGATTGTCCTCAGCCGCTTCTCTGGAGAGGGCTGGGACCGGGAGCCGGTCTTTTATCAGGAGCCGGACTACCCCTGGCCCGACGAGCTGAATATGCCCCGAAAGGCCAAAGACATCTTCCCTAGAGGGGACTACTATCTCACCGCAGAAGAGCAGTGCATGGTGCGGCAGGTCTGCGCCGCCTTTGACAAGGTGACGGTGGTGCTCAATGCGGGCGGTGTGGCAGACGTCTCCTGGTTCTGGGCGGATGACCGTATTTCCTCCGCTCTGCTGGCCTGGCAGGGGGGCATGGAGGGGGGCGCGGCCATTGCCGCTCTGCTCACGGGAAAGGCCAATCCCTGCGGCAAGCTGCCCGACACCTTCGCCCGGGACCTGTCTGACTACCCCTCCACAGCCCATTTTCACGATTCCCCCCACTATGTGGAGTATACCGAGGACATCTATGTGGGCTACCGGTACTTTGAGACTCTTCCAGGAGCGGCGGAGCGGGTGTGTTACCCCTTTGGCTACGGACTGTCCTACACCAGCTTTGCTTTGAAGCTGGTAAGCGCCGGGGCGGAAAACGGCAAAATCAGGGTATCCGTCCAGGTGACAAACACCGGAAACTGTCCGGGGAAAGAGGTGGTCCAGCTCTATTACGCAGCTCCCTGGGGCTTGCTCCAGAAGCCGAGGCGCTGTCTGGCGGCCTTCCAAAAGACAATGCTCCTGGCACCCGGCGAGGCGGAAACGGTGGAGTTATCCTTTGCTGTCTCTGACATGGCCAGCTTCGATGACTTGGGGAAGCTCGCCCCCTCCGCCTGGGTGCTGGAGAAAGGGCGGTATACTCTGTATGTGGGGACCTCTGTGCGGGACGTTGTGGAGTTAGGCTGGGCCTGGGAGCAGAAGGAGACTGAGATCCGTCCATGCGGGGATGTCCTGGCTCCTTCCCACCTGGCTGAACGCCTGTTGGCGGACGGGAGCTACGAGAAACTGCCCGCCGCCCCGGCGGTAGACACCGATGCCAACCTGTTCCAGCCCCTCCGCGCCGGGCAGGCCGAGGCGGTGGCTCCCGCCGCGCCAGGGCGGGGCCGCTGGATGCTGACCCAGCCTTTCGCCGAGGGGGTACAGCCTCTGTCCGCTGTGGCGGAAGGCAAGCTGACCTTGGATGGATTTATAGACCAGCTCAGTGACAGAGACCTCATTCACCTGCTGGGCGGACAGCCCAATGTGGGGGTGTCCAACACCTTCGGCCTGGGCAATCTCATGGAGTACGGTGTGCCAAACCTCACTACCGCTGACGGCCCCGCCGGTCTGCGAATCCAGCCCGAGGCGGGCGTCTGCGCCACCGCCTGGCCCTGCGCCACGCTGCTGGCCGCTACCTGGGACCTGGAGCTAACAGCCCAGGTGGGAGCCGCAGCCGCCGCAGAGGTAAAAGAGAACAATATCTCTGTCTGGCTGGCTCCGGCGGTGAATATCCACCGGAATCCCCTGTGCGGCAGGAATTTTGAGTATTACTCCGAGGATCCGCTGCTCACCGGCAGACTGGCTGGGGCTATGGTGCGGGGCATCCAGTCCCAAAACATCGCTGCCACGGTCAAGCACTTCGCCTGCAACAACAAGGAGACCAACCGGAAGTACAGCGACTCCCGCCTGTCCCAGCGGGCCCTGCGGGAGATTTACCTGAAGGCTTTTGAAATCATTGTTCGGGAGGAACAGCCCTGGGCCATTATGAGCTCCTACAACGTCATCAACGGCCAGCGGGCCTCGGAGAGCTGGGAGCTGCTGACCGGCATCCTGCGGGGTGAGTGGGGCTACGCCGGTTTGGTGATGTCCGACTGGTGGACTCGGGGAGAACAGTACAAAGAGATTCTGGCCGGGAACGATCTGAAAATGGCCAACGGCTATCCTGAACGAGTGGAGGCGGCTATGAAGCTGGGGGCGGTCAGCCGGAGCGGCCTGGAGATTTGTGCTAAAAGAGTGCTGGAATTCATTTTGAGAATTGACTAATTTCGCTTTGGAGACAGAGACGCAATACGTAGTGAGAAGCTGTATTCATAACCGGAGATGGCAGATGGACAAGGATTTTGCCGCCAGACAAGACAAATTTTCGCCGGAATCCTGACGGATTCCAAGGAAAATTGGCGCGGTATGGCGGGAAAAGACAAGCTCAGACGCCATTCAACGGTTGTGGACGCAGCTTCTTAAAAGCCTGATCCAGCCAGGCCATATCGGACAGGCGGAGCGTCTGCTCCCTGGAAACGCTGCGCTGGAAACCGAAGTCAAAGGAATCCGGCGTGTTCCCGGCGGGGAGGCTGGCCCGTTTCCGGGGCGGGGGATCCTGCTTGGGATGTGCAGGCGCTGCTGTCCGGCCAGCAGGCCGTTTACCCGTTCCAAGGGGGGCCTTTGCATAGACTGCGCGCAGGCCGCTGCCTTCATTGCTGTGCCTCCCTTGGCCTCCCGCCAGAGGAGGCATCCGTTATTCCGCTTTTTTCAGCTCCGCAATCTCCAGCGAGTGCAGAGCCACCACCTGCTTGAGGGCCTGCTGCTCTTCCCGCAGCTCCTCTGCGCTGCGCTTCGTGGCCAGCGTATCCAGGATGGTCTGCTGTCCCTCCGCCAGCAGGTTGAACTTCTGGGTGAACTCATTCTCCAGCCGGAGCTTGATTCCCGCAACATCGGTCTTAACGTCAGCGACCTCCTTTTTGAGCCCCGCAACGCTGGCCTCCAGCTTCGTCTGGCCCTCCTTGAGCCCCGCAACGCTGGCCTCCAGCTTCGTCTGGTCCTCCTTGAGCCCCGCAATGCTGGCCTCCAGTTTCGCCTGGCCCTCCTTGAGCCCCGCAACGCTGGCCTCCAGTTTCGCCTGGCCCTCCTTGAGCCCTGTAACGTCCTCCTTGAGCCCCGCAACGCTGGCCTCCAGCTTCGCCTGGCCCTCCTTGAGCCCCGCAACGCTGGCCTCCAGTTTCGCCTGGCCCTCCTTGAGCCCCGCAACGCTGGCCCCCAGTTTCGCCTGGCCCTCCTTGAGCCCTGCAACGTCCTCCTTGAGCCCCGTGACACCGGTCCCCAACCGGCCAACCGTTTCCGTCAGGCCCACCAACAGCTTCCCATGCTCCTCCAATACTGCTAAGATCTTTTCATCGTTGCTCATGTGTCTGCTCCTTTCGTTCGCTTAAATCACAGCGCTCATAAACGCCACCGCCAGGCCCACAACCTCAAAATTGTCCTTCCCCAGCTCCGCACCCCGCAGGATGATCGGCTTGTGGGTGGGATTCTCCGACCGGAGCTCGACGCAGTCCTCAAACGAATAAAACCGCTTTAACGTGTACTCCTCCCCCACCCGCACAACCGCAATCTGTCCGGGTTCTACCTCCGGCTGAAGCCGCACAAATACATCGTCTCCATCAAAAATCCGGGCGTTTATCATGCTGTCCCCCACACACCGGAACACCACGTCCGCCTTGATGTCCGCCGGGGCCGTCACCGTCTCATTCAACATCTCCCGGTGCAGCGGCTTCCCACAGGCCGTGGCCCCTAATACCTTCCACTCCCGCATCTGGGGAACCGGTATCAGATTCGGCGGGAGCCGCGCCGGCGCTTCCTCCGTCAAATGGGACTTCATCAGCCCAAAATAGTCCGCCAACGCCTGCACCTTGTCCATCCGCGGGTACTTCTTCCCGTGCACCCAGTCCGATACCGTCGAGAACGGAAAGGCCAAATCTGTGGCCAAATCCGCCGTCGTCTTCCCGTAATACCCCATGTAATACTTTAGATTCTGCGCGAAAATCTGCCGCTGCCGCTCCGCATCCATGTTTCCCGCCATGCTGATTCCCTCCCCCTTTTTTCTCTAGTGTACGCCAAAAGCGGAGGCCTGTCAATAAAAAGTTTGAGAGATTTCCTTATTTTAGACTTGACATGACGCTTTAAGCGTGATATAGTGGTCTCGGAAAGGAGGAGGCAATATGCAGGAACTGCCTCGCATCTCCAAGGCTACCCTGCAAAACTATGAGGCTGGGTACACCGTTCCGGACATCCTCATGTCCCGCAAAATGGAGGAGGTTTACGCCTTTCTCGCAGACTTTATTTTTTTGGCATAAACACCGCTTAAAGCGTCCGCAAATCACACAAAATGCGGCAAAAAGCGGGACAGAAAGGGGGTGTCACCATGAATATGGAAGTCCATGTGACCGTGTCCGGTTTGCAGGAGCTGGACCAGGAGATCGACCGCCTCATGGAACAGAGCGCGGAGCTCAACGAAGCCATCAATGCTTTTCGCCTTCGGCTTCACCAATTGGGGCTAGAAATCGCCCAGGAAGCATAAAAAGTCCCCGTCCGGTGTTAGAACGCCAGACGGGGGATGCAAAACCTTGTTACGACAGTTTCCGCACCTCTATTTTGCCACAGCGCGGGGACGGAATCAAGGAGGAAGTTCAAATGAAACATCATTCCTTTGGCCAGAGGCCGGACGGGACCTGCGGCTGTTTGGGAGGGCGGAAGCATGCTCAATGAACCGGTTAACCCCTGTGTGCAGTGCGAGCATGCTCCCTGCCGCCTGCCCCTGAACTGCCGCCGCTGGAACGCTTACCTCACCGGCAAACGGAAAGCGCGGGAGGATGCCGCCGCCCTGGCTCAGGCGCAGATTTACAGCATGGGAGACTTTGATTCGGCCGACACCAAGGCCTGGCGGCAGAAAATGGCCCTGGCCTGTCCCTGGGTCCTGCCTGGGCCGGAGGAGCGGCCCGCCGCGAAGCACGCTCGAAATTAGGAGGTGGTTTCTGTGGCAATTTTTCGTGCGCCCAAGCCCGGCGGCTGGAATTTTACCCTGGCCGGGCTGGCCGCCCAGAGCCGGGACGGGATTGCCTCCATTCGGAGCGCGGTGCAGGAGCTGACCGGGTTCGGCTATCTCCGCCGCGTCCAGCATCACAAGCCGAACGGGGATTTCGGGGAGGTTGAGTGCGGCGTGATTGCGAGTCCCGCCTACTTCGCCAGGCAGGGCCTGCCGCCCTGCGGAGCCTGCACAGCGGCAGGGAACTAGCCGTTATGCGAAACCCGCACGGCGCGGGCGCTGCAAGCGTTGTGCGGGTTTGCGATTGCGTGAAACTGCACGCTAGCAAATACGGATGAAAGGAAATACTAATTCCCCCCTTACCCTCCACGACCCGCTCCGCTGCGGGGCTATGCCCCTTCGGTCCGTTTGCTCCGTTCCGCGTCTTAGCCAGCTGCTCGCGACGGCTTCGCGCTTTGCGCTTTTCTTGATTCTCTTTCACTTTCAGAAAAAAGGGGCTGAACATGTTGCAATCCAGAGCGGAATGTATTAAAATCCAAATCAGAGACGGCTGGCTCATCTGTCCCAGGTGCCGCCGCTTTAAGCTGGCCCGGATTCGGGCCGACACCTGGGCCCGAAACCTGCCCGTCTACTGCCGGAACTGCCATGAAGAACGTGTCGTAAATATCGAACAAAGCCAGTGCTTTCAAAGCCGGAGCTGACACCTGCCCCCTCAGGGGGGTGGCTGTCGGTTCCGGTTTTTTCGTTAGAGGTGAACGCCCGGGCCTGCCAAAAAACCAGACTCAGGATACAGCAGAGCACAGGTTCCGGAGCAAAATCAAGGAGGAAATCCACATGACTCAGGCAATCGAAGCCCCCTTTACCGCCGGCGGATACGAGATTCTCGAGGCGTAGAAAAACCCGCCCGGCGCAAGCTGGGCGGGCGGGTGTGCATTCTTTTGACAAATTGCGGCGTTTTTGATAAAAAAACCGCTCCATCAAGGAGCGGGGCGCTGTTACATATCAGGCGGTTGGCCCACCGTTAGAACCCCCGTTTCCCAAAACACAACCCAGCGCAGCGGTAGTGTTTTGAAGAGGAGGAGCAAGGGCGCGAAAGAAGGAATGCCCGAAGGGCATTCCGACTGGAGCGGACTTTGCGGCGACGAGGGAGGTGGTGCGAATGTGGAAAGGACGGGCACAATTCGTGCTCCGATTTCTGGCATGTCTGGCGGCTTTGCTGGTCATGCTCTCCACGAAAGCGTGTTGACCGTCCGGCTGCAGCCCGAGCGGTCAATGGTTTTTGTTTGACTGAGTTGGGCTAACCGCTGTAACAGCGCCCTTTTGCCTTACTTCAAAGCCCCCACGTTGTCAAGCGGCAAAATGGGGGTTCTTTTCTGTCCCCAGGAGCGGGCCGGCCTCCCTGGCGCTGGCGCTCCGGGAATGGGAAGAAGCGAAGTTTTTCATCAACAAAAAGGAGGGACCATGAGATGGAATTGGAGGAGCTGGGCATGAGCTACCTTTCCACGGCGGCGGCGCTGAGTCTGGCCATTCGGGAGCGGCAGCGGGTGCTGAAAGAGGATCCGGCGCGGGGGGATTTGACCGTGGAGCTCCGGCTTCTGCGTGCCATGCGGAAAGACGCGCGGGAGGTGGGAAGCTATGCCATTCATTACCGGGACCGGAACTTTTGCCGGAACGGAATCTGCGCGGCGTGGCCCGCTCGATGAGTACCGGGAGCAGCTGGAGAAAATCCGGGCGCGGATGGAGGCCCTGGAGGCGAAGCGGGACCGCTCGGAGGGCATGGAGCGGACCCGGTGCGAGTACGAGCTTCAGCTTTTGCGGGAGATGCGGCGGGATTTGAAGGCGGCGCAGCGGGTCTGCGCGGCATCGGCGGCCCGGGAAGTGAAGCGGATGAGCTTGGACAAGCGGGATGGCACGGGACAGCTGGCGGAGTTTTTCGCAGGGCAGCTGGCGGAGTCCTTGGCGGGAAGCCGGAACAGCGGTGGGGAGCTGGCATGGCTGCGGGAGGTGCTGGCGGACGGGCTGGCCTTCGAGTCGGAGGAGAACCGGGAGATTTTGCGGCTTCATGACCAGGAGGGCCGGAGGATTGGGGAGATTGCGGGGATGCTGGGGCGGAGCAGGACGGCGATTTCCCGGCGGCTGCGGCGGACCAGGGAACGGCTGCGGCGGTATGCGGCGGACCGGAGGCGGCTGCGGCGGGAGCTGCTGGGGGAGGAGCTGGATTTGGAGCGGCTGCTGGGGGATTTGTGGTGCTACGAGCGGGCGCCGAGACAGCGGCAGGTGATGGGGCTGTTTTTCGACGGGCAGCGGAATTTTGAAATCGCGGTGGATCTGGGGCTCCGGCCCAGTCATGTGTCCAGGACCCGGAAGCGGGGCGCAGAGAAGCTGGCCGGGCTGGGGGAGGATGGGCAGGCGCTCAAGGACAGGGCGAAATATGGGAAACGGGCGCTACTGGGGGCGTGGCGAATTGAACCTACTTTTCTTGAAAGAAAAGTAGGCAAAAGAACTTCAAACTGATTCTACCGGGGGCTTGTCTAAAACAACAGTTTAAAGTTCTTTTTGGTTTTTTTCTTTCACGCTTTCTTGAAAGAAAGCTTAGCAAAGAACTTCAGACTGGTTCTACCGGGGGCTTGTCTAAAACAACAGTTTAAAGTTCTTTTTGGTTCTTTTTCTTTCAAGAAAAAGAACGGGTTCTTTTGGTTCTTTTCTATCAAGAAAAGAACAAGAAAAGGAGGTATTATGGAACACGTGAACCGCTGGAAAGGGGCCTTTGCGGGCTTTTTGGGCACGCTGACCGCCCTGTGGGGCTGGCTCGGCTGGCTCGTTCTGGGCTGGGTGGCCTTGATGGTGCTGGACTACCTCACCGGATCCGCCGTGGCCTGCAAAAACGGGCTCTGGTCTTCCGCCAAGGCGAGGGAAGGTATTTGGCACAAGTGCGGCATGATTGTGGCCGTCCTCGTGGCGGCCGGGGCAGACCTGCTTATTTTGACTGTGCTCAACAGTCTGCCGATCATTGAATTGCCCTTTGATTACGCCGGGCTCATTTGCCCTGTGGTGCTGGTGTGGTACATCGTCACCGAACTGGGCAGCATCGCCGAAAACGCCGCCGGCATGGGGGCCAGCGTGCCCCGCTGGCTGGTGAAGCTGCTGGCGGCTGGGAAGGATGCGGTCGATGGGGCTGGAGACAAACTGACAGGAGGAAAATGATGGACTTGTGGGAAATTCCTTTTTGGGCCTGCCACGCCGGGAACTACAAGGCCGGCCGGACGGCTCCCATCCAATACATTGTGATGCACTACACCGCCAACAACGGCGATCGGGCCAAGGCAAACTGTCAATACTACGGCGGCACGGTGGTACAGGCCAGCGCTCACTATTTTGTAGACGAGGATGAAATCTGGCAGTCCGTGCGGGACTCCGACACGGCGTGGCACTGCGGAGCCAAGGGCTACCGCCATCCCGTGTGCCGGAACGCCAACAGCATCGGCGTGGAGCTGTGCAGCGACAAGGTCAACGGCCAGTATGTGATTACGCCGGAGACGGTTTCCCGGGCGGTGGCGCTGGTGCGGACGCTGGCGGCGAAGTACGGCATCGGCCGGGCGTGCGTTGTGCGGCATTTTGACGTGACAGGGAAGGTCTGCCCGGAACCCTGGGTGCGGGATGAGGGGCAGTTTGCCGGTTTTTTGGACCGGGTGTTTGAGGAGGAGACGGGATTGACAGAAGCGCGGGTACGGGAAATCTTGCGGGAAGAGCTTGCGGCGCTGGAGGCCGGCCGGGCCGGGCTGCCGGTTTCCGGCTGGGCGGCGGAGGCGCTGGAGCGGGCCAAGGATGCCGGGATAACCGACGGGCTCCGGCCTCGGAGCTGGGCCACCAGGGAAGAGGTGGCGGTGATGCTTGCGCGGGCTGGGAAATTGTGAGCGGCAGGCGGAATCGCCGGAGAAACCGAAGTACGCGCTGACCCTCGGGGAAGGGGCCAAGTATTACCGCATCAGAGGACGGAAAATGGCGGAAATGCCTGAAAATCAAGGTTTTTCCACCATTTTCCGAGTTATATAGAGTTGGAAGCTGCGAAACAGTGACAGGAAAACACTTACAGAGACATGGCGGCGTCGAAAGCGGCCCGGGTGACCACCTTGACGTTGCCCACCTTCACGCAGTCACCGATCCTGCGGAAGGCCGGAGCGCAGTCCCGGTAAGACTCTGCCTCAGCCGCGCGGGGCTTCATGCCCACAGCCAGAATGACGGTATCCGCCTCAATGGTGTGCGTTCCACCGTCCTTGTCCACATAGGTGACGCCGGCCGCCGTGATACCGGTGACCTTCGCTCCGGTATAGGCTGTGGCGTGGTCGTGGACCTGGCCCTCCAGCTCCTCCCGGTAGGTCCGCATGGCGTCGGGCGCCAGCTGGTCCTGCATCTCCAGCAGGGCGACGCTCTTCCCGTTCATGCCGTAGTGAACCGCTGTCTCACAGCCCACCTGTCCGCCGCCGATGACCACCAGCTTTTGACCCACCTTTTCCGGGGCGAAGAAGGAGTCGCCCGCCCAGATGACGTTCTCGCCGTCCACGCCGGGAATGGGGGGAATCAGCGGATCCGCGCCCACGGCGCAGATTACGGAGTCGAAGTTCATGTTGGTCAGTTCCTGAGGGGTGGGCTTGGTGTTCAGCTTGACCGCGATGTTTTCGTCGGCGTTCACATGATCAATGAGGTAGTTCTTGTATTTCTTCAAATCGTACTTGAAGCTCATGTAATCCGCGTCGTTGAGCTGTCCGCCCAGCGTGCCCTTGGCCTCGAACAGCGTCACCCTGTGGCCACGCTCGGAGGCCAGCAGTGCCGCCTTCATGCCGCCCGGGCCGCCGCCCAGGATGGCCACGTTCTTTTTGGTGTACTCCTTGGGCACCAGCATATCAAGCTGACTCTCCCGGCCCGCGGCAGGGTTGACCGAGCAGGAATAGCAGTGGGTATTCTTGAAGTCGTCCAGGCAGTGGAAGCACTTGATACAGGGCACGATGTCCTGGGGACGGCCTTCCTTTATTTTGTTGACGGTGTAGGGATCGGCGATGGTGCCCCGGGCCATGGCCACGATGTCCGCCTCACCGTTGGCCAGCACCCGCTCAATAGCCTCGGGCTGCTGGAAAGCGCCCAGGGTCAGCACAGGAATCTTGATATCCGGGCAGGCCTTGACCGCCTTGGCCAGGTGGGCGTTGCAGGCCTCGGGCAGGAAGCCGGTGGGGTGGGTGATGGCCCGGAGACGGGGCTCCCGGACCACACCGGCGGAGATGTGGGCAATGTCAATCCGATCCTGAATCAGCTTGAAGAACTCGATGCAGTCCTCAATCTCAAAGCCGCCGGGGACGAACTCCGAGCCGGAAATGCGGTATTCGATGAGCAGATCCCGGCCCACCTTCTGGCGGATACGGTCCAGCACCAGGAGGGGGAACCGGGCCCGGTTCTCCATGGAGCCGCCAAACTCGTCGGTGCGGTGGTTGGAGCGGGGGGAGACGAACTCCTGAAGCAGAGTGCCATGGCCGCCGTGGATGAGCAGGGTGTCGAAGCCGCAGAACTTCACGCACTCGGCCAGAGACGCGTAGCGGTCGGCCAGCTTGTCCATCTCCTCATAGGGCATCTGGTAGAAGTGAAGGCCGTCGTTTCGGGTGAACTCGGAGCAGCCATAGATTTTGCTCTTTCTGGCCTCCGCGGTGTACTCGCCCTCGCTGCCGAAGTGAATCAGCTCATAGGAGGCCTTGGCGTCGTAGAAGTGAATGGCGTTGGTGAAGTGGATGAAGTTGCGCCAGCCAGTGGGATTTTCAATGTCAAACTTGGAGTGGATGGGATTTTCGCCGGGGTCGTTGACCTGCTGGCCGCCGCACTCCACCTGGGCCGCGCCGCCGATGGCCTTCTGCATGTAGTTGCAGATCATAGCGGGTTCGGGATAGGTCGGTGCGTTGTTTTGCAGCATGTGCCCCATGGAGGGGGCGGTGAAGATGCGGTTCTTGAAGGTGACGCCGCTGATGGTGATGGGCTCGAAAATGTGGGGATAGTATTGATTCATGACGCAGCACTCCTTAACATGATAGTCACGTTGCATACAGGCGGCCTCCCGAAACGGAACCGGTTTTACGCCTTCCTGTTGTTGGCTTTTATTGTAGCGGAAGGATGGGTTTGTGGGAAATAGCAAAACGCGATGACTCTGATAGAAAAATCAGATACATTCCGCGCAAAGACCGGTATGTGAAAAAAATCACAAAAACGGCCGGAAAACAGGAACAAAAACGCTTTGATTCAAAAATCAAATCACAGCTATTGAAAACGGATATTTTTAAATCTCTTTGTGCTGTATTATTGTGATATCTGTCAAATGCCCGCAACTGGGGAATTGGGGGCATAACGCGTTTCAACAAAGAGGGAGGTATACACATGAATCTGACAAAAGTCAACCGCAAATCCCTGATCAGCTGGGCGGTCACCATCGGCTTGCCGCTCATCATCATGCTGGTTCCCACCAGCGAGAGCTTTACAGCACAGATCCGGATGTTCTTTGCCATTACGGTGATGGGCATTGCCATGTTCTGCTTTGACGAGATGGACAACGCCATTGCGGGCATTCTGATGATGCTGCTGTACATCGTCACCGGCCTGGCGCCTCTGGACACGGTGTTCCGTCCGTGGACCATGGAAATTCCCTGGTACATCCTGGCCACGCTGCTGCTGGTGAACATCCTGGAGGAGACCACCATCCTCAAGCGGATCGCCTACCATTGTATTGTGCTGGCGGGCGGCACCTACACGGGCATTGTCTTTGGCATCACCGTCACCGCCATTGTGTCCATTCTCATCATTCCCGGCACCTGGACCAGCATGGCGGTGGCAGCCATCACCCTGTCCATCATCAAGTCCTTGGACCTGCCGGTGGGCAAGGCCTCCGGCGGCATTCTGATGGCGGCCTGCTTCGGCTTCCACATCGCCTCCGGCTTCATTTACTCCCCCTCGGGCATCCAGATGTTCCTGGACATGTCCAAGAGCGTGGAGGGCATTGACCCGGCCGGGCTGAACACCAACTTCATCGACTTCTTCATTCAGGATCTGCCCCTGGTGGCGCTGCCCTTCCTCATTGCCTTCATCATCACCAAGGTCATGAAGCCGGAGACCCCCATCAACGGCAAGGCCTACTTCCAGGAGAAGCTGAAGGAGCTGGGCCCCATGGACCGGAATGACAAGAAGGTGCTGGTCATCCTGCTGGCGCTGCTGGCCTACCTGCTGAGCAACCGCTGGACCCACTGGAACATGCTGTACGGTTTCCTGCTGGCGCCCATCATCTGCTATCTGCCCGGCATCAAGGTGGGCAAGGTGGAGCACTTCCGCAAGGTCAACTTCAACGTCATCTTCTTCATTGTGGCCTGCCTGTCCATCGGCATTGTGGCCGCGGGCACCGGCTCGGGCCAGTACATTGTCAATCTGGTGCTGCCGATGATGTCCAACACCGGCACCTACGGCTTCCTGGCCATTGTGTTTGTGTTCGGCATCCTGGTCAACTTCCTGCTGACCCCCATGGCGGCCATGTCCACCATCGCGCCCCTGCTGTCCGGCATCGCCGTGAGCCTGGGCGTGACGCCGCTGGTGACGACCTATTCCTTCTATCTGGGCTTGGATCAGCTGATTCTGCCCTATGAGATCGGCACCTATCTGATTTTCTTCAGCATGGGTTATGTCACCCTGCGGGACTTCGCCAAGTGCAGCGCCATTAAAATGGCGGTGAGCGTGGTCTTTACCCTGGCCATTATGATTCCCTGGTGGCTTTTTGTGGTCAAAATTATGTGATGTGTTCTTTAAGGAACCACTGATTTAACCGGTGGTTCCTTAAGCACTAAAAAGCCTCAGGCCATCCGGCCCCTGCCCGGACGCACCCGCTCCATGGTGATACAGCGCGGAATGTTCCTAAATCCTTGCATTAGCAGGGAAAGGACAAAAATAAGACCCTGCACGGTCGGTGCAAGGTCTTATTTTTTTATGGCGCAGGCTGCTTATTGCCCTGCGGCGCGGATTTACTTCTTCCGCGGGTACTTAATCGCCGCGTGGGCGGCCGCCAACCGGGCGATGGGCACCCGGAAGGGGGAACAGGACACGTAATCCAGTCCGGCCTGATGGAAGAACTCAATGGAGGAGGGGTCGCCGCCGTGTTCGCCGCAAACGCCCAGATGGATGTCAGGACGGGTGGACCGGCCCAGCTTGGCCGCGTACTCCACCAGGCGGCCCGTGCCCAGAATGTCGAACTTCTCGAAGGGGTCGGACTCATAGATCTTCCGGTCCAGATAGGTGGGCAGGAACTTGCCGGAGTCGTCCCGGCTCAGACCGTAGCTCATCTGGGTCAGGTCGTTGGTGCCGAAGGAGAAGAACTCAGCCTCCTGAGCAATCCGGTCGGCGGACACCGCGGCCCGGGGCAGCTCAATCATGGTGCCCACCTTGTAGCGGAGGTTCACGCCGCTCTTGGAAATCACGCTGTCAGCGGTGGTGGTAATCAGCTTGCGGAGGTAGCGAATCTCAGCGCCGGAGCTGACCAGAGGCACCATGATCTCAGGCACAACCTCCTGGCCGGACTCCTTCATCACGTTGATGGCCGCCTCAATGATGGCCTGGGTCTGCATCTCGCCGATCTCGGGATAGCAGATGGGCAGGCGGCAGCCGCGCAGGCCCATCATCGGGTTGACCTCGTGAAGCTCATGCACGGTGTGGCGCAGGCTCTCAAAGGTCAGGCCCATGTCCTCCGCCAGCGCCCGGATATCCTCATCCTCGGTGGGCAGGAACTCATGCAGCGGGGGATCCAGCAGGCGGATGGTCACCGGCTTGCCCAGCATGGCCTTGAAAATGCCCTCAAAGTCGCCCCGCTGCATGGGCAGCAGCTTGGACAGAGCCTTCCGGCGCTGCTCCTCAGTCTGGGAGACGATCATCTCCCGGACCGCGGGGATCCGCTCGGGGTCAAAGAACATATGCTCGGTACGGCACAGGCCGATGCCCTGGGCACCGAACTTCAGCGCGGTGGCCGCGTCCTTGGGATTGTCGGCGTTGGCCCGGACGGTCAGGTCCCGAACCTCGTCGGCCCACTCCATCACCGTGGCAAATTCGCCGGCCACCTCGGCCTCCACGGTGGGAATCTTTCCGATATACACATTGCCGGTCACGCCGTCAATGGACATGAAATCGCCTTCCCGGACCACGTTGCCGGCCACGGTCAGGGTGCCCGCCTTCTCGTCGATGTGCAGGGCGGAGCAGCCCGCCACACAGCAGGTGCCCATGCCCCGGGCCACCACGGCGGCGTGGGAGGTGCGGCCGCCCCGGGCGGTCAGAATGCCCTGGGAAACGCTCATGCCCTCAATGTCCTCGGGAGAGGTCTCGGCACGCACCAGCAGAACGGGGCCGTCCACGGAATGCTCCTTGGCCGCCTCGGCGGTGAAGTACACCGCGCCGCAGGCGGCGCCGGGGGAGGCGGGCAGGCCGGAGGCCACAGGCTTGGCTGCCTTCAGGGCCTTGCCGTCAAAGCGGGGGTGCAGCAGTGCGTCCAGCTGCTTGGGCTCGATTTTGAGCAGGGCCTCTTCCTTGGTGCACATGCCCTCGTTGACCAGGGCCACGGCGATTTTCAGGGCCGCCTGGGCGGTCCGCTTGCCGTTGCGGGTCTGGAGCATGTAGAGCTTGCCGTGCTCGATGGTGAACTCCATGTCCTGCATGTCGCGGTAGTGATTCTCCAGACGGTTGGCAATGTCCGCGAACTGCTCGTAAACCTCGGGGTTGGTCTCCTTGAGCTGGTCAATGGTCTGGGGGGTGCGGATGCCGGCCACCACGTCTTCGCCCTGGGCGTTCATCAGGAACTCGCCGTAGAGCTTGCGCTCGCCGGTGGCGGGGTCGCGGGTGAAGGCCACGCCGGTGCCGGAGTCGTCGCCCATGTTGCCGAAGACCATGGACTGGACGTTGACAGCGGTGCCCCAGGAATAGGGAATGTCGTTCATGCGGCGGTACACATTGGCCCGGGGGTTGTCCCAGGAACGGAACACGGCCTTGACAGACTCCATCAGCTGCACCTTGGGGTCAGAGGGGAAGTCTGTGCCCATGCGCTCTTTATAGTAAGCCTTGAACTGGCCCACCAGCTCTTTCAGGTCCCCGGCGCCCAGCTCGGAATCCAGCTTGACGCCCCGGTCGTCCTTCATGACGGAGAGGAGCTCCTCAAACTTGTCGCGGGGCAGCTCCATCACCACGTCGGAGAACATTTGAATGAAGCGGCGGTAGGCGTCGTAGACGAAGCGGGGGTTCTTGGTCTTCTCGGCCATGACCTCGGCCACCTCATCATTGATGCCCAGGTTCAGGATGGTGTCCATCATGCCGGGCATGGAGGCCCGTGCGCCGGAGCGGACGGAGACCAGCAGGGGGTTGGAGGTGTCGCCCAGCTTCTTGCCGGTGATCTCCTCCAGCTTGGTCAGGTAGGACAGGATCTCTTCCTGAATGTCGGGGGCGATGGCCCGGCCGTCGTCGTAGTACCGGGTGCAGGCCTCCGTGCTGACGGTGAAGCCCTGGGGCACGGGCATGCCCAGGTTGGTCATCTCCGCCAGGTTGGCGCCCTTGCCGCCCAGCAGCTCCCGCATGGAGCCGTTGCCCTCGGAAAACAGATACACATATTTTTTTGTGTTTGCCATGTGTTGCTCCTCCTTATTTGAATCGTTCTTTCGCATGAACGGGGGTCACAGAATCCGGGTTTCCTCTGTGTGAAACCGTTGCCATTCCTATTATACTTATTTCATAAAAAAATACAAGTCCAAATCCGCTGAATTATGCAGGATGAAAGCAGACTGTTCCGTCAGCAAAAATGACGCGTTTTTCGCTTCTGACGGCCTCGTTGGCTGTGGCGAACGCGTCAAAAAAACGGTTCAGACGGTGGGCCGGGAGATTTTAAACCCGATCTCAGGACCCGAACCGGTTCCAGTATCCCACCACGAAGACGGCCAGCACAATGAAGGGCAGCACCCAGGTGACATAGAAGCGGACGGCCTTGGGGAAGCGGAGGCCGCTGCCGGTATTGGCCTCCTTCAGGAAGTTGTCCCAGCCCCAGCCCTTCCGGGACACGCAGAACAGCAGATAGACCAGGGACCCCAGGGGCAGCAGGTTGTCGGAGATGATGAAGTCCTCCAGATCCATGATGACGGAGCCAGGCCCCATGGGCTGAAGCCCGGACCAGAGGTTGAAGCCCAGCACGCAGGGCATGGAGAGAATCAGAATGGCGGCCAGGTTGATAAGCACCGCCTTTTTCCGGCTCCATCCCCATTTATCCATGCCGAAGGTGATGATGTTCTCAAAGACCGCGATGACGGTGGACAGGGCGGCGAAGGTCATGAACACAAAGAACAGCGTCCCCCACAGCTGGCCCAAGGGCATCTCATTGAAGATGTTGGGCAGGGTGACAAAGATGAGGTTGGGCCCGGAATCGGGGGCCACGCCGAAGGCGAAGCAGGCGGGAAAGATAATCAAACCCGCCATCAGCGCCACGAAGGTGTCCAGCACGCCCACCCGGACGGCCTCGCCGGCCAGGGTGTGCTCTTTTCCGATGTAGCTTCCGAAAATAGCCAGAGCGCCGATGCCCAGGGAGAAGGTGAAGAAGGCCTGTCCCATGGCGGCGAATACCGCGTCGCCCAGGATGATCTTCCCATCCCCGTCATAGACCAGGTTGTGAAAATCCGGCATGAGGTAGAACCGCAGGCCCTCCGCCGCGCCAGACAGGGTCACGGACCGGACCACCAGCACGGCCATGACGGCCAGCAGGCAGAGCATCATGACCTTTGTGATCTTCTCCACCCCGTTTTGCAGCCCCAGGGAGCACACACCCATGCTAATCAGCACTACGATAGCCATAAACAGGGCCATCAGCGCCGGCTTGCCCATCAGTGCGCCGAACTCCCCGCCCACGGCGGCGGCGTCCAGCCCTGCGAAGTCGCCCATGGCCATTTTAACGCAGTACAGCAGCAGCCACCCGGCCACCACGGTGTAAAACATCATGAGCAAATAGTTGCCGGCAATGCCGAACCAGCTGTAAATGTGCCATTTTGTCCCTTTGGGCTCCAGGGCCTGGAAGGACAGGGCGATGCTTTTCTGACTGCCCCGGCCCACGGAAAATTCCATCACCATGACCGGAAGGCCCAGAATCACCAAAAACAGCAGATAAACCAGCACGAAGGCGGCGCCGCCGTACTTGCCTGTAATGTAGGGGAACCTCCACACATTGCCCAGCCCGATGGCGCAGCCTGCCGAAATCAGCAAAAAGCCCAGCCGGGTGGAAAACTTCTCTCTCTTTTCCAAATAGATTTCCTCACTTCCACATATTTTCCTCTTCTTTTCTTGAAAGAAAAGGAACGTTAAACTGGTTCTGCCGGCAGTCTTTCTGAGCGCGCGGCTCGAAGCGCTTCCGGATGCTTTTTCAGAACATCTGCCAAGGGGGATTTCACCAAAAGATGAAATCCCCCGATAAATCAAAGCTTATTGTGTCACAACCGGCTTTCCCTCTTTATCAAGCAGCGGAGTCAGGCCGCCGCTGTATCCATCCTTGCGAAATACGTAATTGACGCCGGTTTCTTTGTCAACCCAAATTTCAACCTTATCAAGGACACCTTGACTGTAAACTTTCTCAAAACGCTCCATGGTTCTTTCTCCTCAGATTCAGATTTGCCAGCTTGGCATGAAGAAAAGTATACCACTACCACAAGCGGATTTCAAGCTTTTTCAACGAAGCAACGAGCGGTTTGGCTGCAAAAATGTGTGCTGAAGGGCCTGATACAGCATCTTAATTCAAGAAATCCTTCAATTTCTTGCTTCTGGAGGGGTGGCGCAGCTTCCGCAGGGCCTTGGCTTCAATCTGGCGGATTCGCTCCCTTGTGACGTTAAACTCCTTCCCGACCTCCTCCAGGGTTCTGGTCCGGCCGTCCTCAATGCCGAAGCGGAGCTTCAGCACCTTTTCTTCCCTGGGGGTCAGGGTGGAGAGCACGTCCACCAGCTGCTCCTTCAGCAGGGTGAAGGACGCGGCCTCGCTGGGCTCGCTGGCGTCCTCGTCGGGAATAAAGTCTCCCAGGTGGCTGTCCTCCTCCTCACCGATGGGGGTCTCCAGGCTCACGGGCTCCTGAGCAATCTTCAAAATCTCCCGCACCTTGTCCACGGGCATGTTCATTTCTTCCGCGGTCTCCTCCGGCGTGGGGTCGTGGCCCAGCTCCTGCAAGAGCTGCCGGTTCACCCGAATCACCTTGTTGATGGTCTCCACCATGTGAACTGGAATCCGGATGGTGCGGGCCTGGTCGGCGATAGCTCTGGTAATGGCCTGCCGGATCCACCAGGTGGCGTAGGTGGAAAACTTGAATCCCTTCTCATAGTCAAACTTCTCCACTGCCTTGATGAGGCCCAGATTTCCCTCCTGAATCAGATCCAGGAACAGCATGCCCCGGCCCACGTACCGCTTGGCGATGGACACGACGAGCCGGAGGTTTGCCTCCGCCAGCCGCTGCTTGGCGTGCTCCCCTTTCTTGACGGCCCGGTTCAGCTCCACCAGAAAATCCGGGTCCAGCCTTGCCAGCTCCTCCGGCGTCATCTCATCCAGGGTGGCCTTGGCGGCGTTGCCCTTGGACATGGACACCGCCAGCTCGGTCTCCTCCTCCGGCGTCAGCAGGTTGACCTTGCCAATCTCCTTGAGGTACATCCGCACCGGGTCGTCAATGCCGAAGGAGTCCACCAGGGTGTTGGGGTCCACAATCTCTTCCTCTGGAATCTCCTCAATGACCTCCAGAGGGGGGTCCACGTCGTCGGGCAGCTCAAGGATAACGTCCTCCCCCACCAGTTCGATGGACAGATTCTCGCAGGAGTCGTAAAACTTGTCCATCTGCTCGCCGTCCAGCTCGAAGCTGTCCAGCTCCATCAGGTCGTTGGGCGACAGCTTGCCTTTCTTTTTGCCCCGCTCCAACAGCTCCTTGATTTTCTCCTCGCTGGTCATGGGCGTCTCGTTCTTCTTTTCCACCTTGCCGGAAGTCTTTTTCTTATCGCTCATTTTCTATCCTCCATAGCCTTTTTCTCTCTGTACGCCAGCAGGGGGTCCAGCCCATTGGCGTTCGCCCGCTTGACTTGCTCCATTTGTATCTTCCTTATGTAATCGCTCAGCGCCTGTTCCCCGTTGGCCAGGGACTCCGGCTTTTGGAGAATGGACGCCAAATGACTCATTTCCTCCGGCTCCAGCGCCCCGGCCAAAGCCGCCGCCTGGAGTTCCTTCCCCTCCCGCCACCGCTGAAGCAGCAGGCCGAAGATTTTGCCCAGCAGCGGAGAGGAAAAGTCCTCCTGCTTCAGCGCCTCCGCCTTCCGCGCCAAGGTGGGGTCCAGCAGCACCAGCCGCAGCACCCCTTCCTCTGCCAGGGCGGAGGAGACGTTCTCATATTTGAACGCCCGGTTTTTGGGCTGCGACTGGACAGCCGGCGTCAGCTCCCGCCGTTCCTCCTGCTTCCGCGCCTTCCAGGTCTGGCTTTTCCGGGTCCGCTCCACCTCCTGCATCATGGCGGCAGCGTCAAACCGCGCGGCCTGCGCCGCCTTCCGGCCGTAGACCTCCCGCTCCACCGGACTGGTCAGCCCGGCCACCAGTCCGGCGGCCTCCTTCAGGTAGGCCACCTTCTGGCTGTCCTCCTCCAGGTTATACTTCTTCTGCACCTGAAGCAGCCGGTATTCGATGTGGTTCTCCGACTGGGTCAGCAGCCGCTCGAAGGCCTCCGGCCCGTACTTCTTGATAAACTCATCCGGGTCCTTGGCGCCCTGCACCTGCAAAATCTTCACTTGAAGGCCGGTCTTCTCAAAAATGCGGATGGCCCGCTGAGCCGCATTGACCCCGGCCCCGTCTCCGTCGTAGGCGATGATGACTTCCTTGGCGTACCGGGAAAGGAGCTGAGCGTGCTCCTGGGTCAGGGAGGTGCCCAGAGAGGCCACCGCGCAGTCAAACCCCGCCTGATGGAGGGAGATGGTGTCCATATACCCTTCCGTCAGGATCATCTGTCCCCGCTTGGACTTCTTGGCGATGTTGAGGGCGAACAGGTTGCGGCTCTTGTTGTACACCGGCGTGTCCGGAGAGTTCAGGTACTTGGGGGTGGAGTCGTCCAGCACCCGGCCGCCGAATCCAATCACATTCCCTCTGATGTCGATAATGGGGAACATCACCCGGCCCCGGAACCGGTCATAAATCCGGCCGCTGCTGTTTTTCACAGCCAAACCGCCCTCCAGCAGGTCCCCTTTGGTGTAGCCCCGGGCAGACATGGCGGAAATCAGCCCATCCCAGCTGTCCGGGGCGTAGCCCAGCCCGAAGTTGGTCACTGTCCGCCGGGACAGCCCCCGATGGTTCAGATAGTCCACCCCGGCCCTGGCCTCCGGCTGGGAAAGGTTGGCGTGAAAATACCGGGCGGCCTCCCGGTTGAGCTGAAGCAGCCGCTCCCTCCGTTTGCCGTCTCCGGCGTTCTGGAGCTCCTCAGGCATTTCCAGGCCCGCCCGCTGAGCCAGCAGCCGCACCGCGTCGGGAAAGGCCAGATTTTCCTGCTCCATGACAAAGGAGATGACCCCTCCCCCCTTGCCGCAGCCGAAGCAGTGGTAAATCTGCTTGCTGGCGGAGACGGAAAAGGAGGGGGTTTTTTCGTTGTGAAAGGGGCAGAGACCCCAATAGTTGCTCCCCTTTTTGGTGAGCGCGACGTAGCTGGAAACAGTGTCCACAATGTCGTTTCTGGCCACCAGCTCGTCAATAAAACTGTCCGGAATGGGCAAAAGGCTCCCGCTCCCTTCTGTCTATCTTTTCCAAACTTTTCTACCTGCATACGAAAAAGGGGGATTCCCCGTCTTTTTCCCAGAAAAGCTTCTTATTTGACCGTCCAGGCCCGTGGAATGAAGACCTCGCCGAAGAGGGCGACGGCATAGCTGTCGGTCATGCCGGCGACGTAGTCGCACACAGCCCGTTCCACGCCCTCCCTGTAGCGGATCTCCCGAAAATCGCTGGGCAGCTCGTCCGGGTTGGCCCGGTAGTGCTCGAAGAGGCGGACCAGCATATCCTGGGCCTTGGCCTCCTGCCCCTTGGCCATGGGGTTGCGGTAAACCGCCTCGAACATGAAGCCTCGCAGCTCCCGCATGGCGGAGCCGATTTTCTCGGTCTGGCAGATGCGGTCCCGGCCCTGGCTGGCCGCAATCACGTCCAGCGTGAGGGTGTTGATGCGGTCGGAGTGGGAGAAGCCCAGGGTCTGGGACAGGTGAACGGGAATGTCGATGGGATAGATGATGCCGCCCCGCATGGCGTCGTCGATATCGTGATTGATGTAAGCAATCTGATCGGCCAGCCGGAGGAGCTGGCCTTCCATCGTTTTGGACCGCTGGGGGCCGGTGTGGCAGAGGATGCCTTCCCGAACCTCGTTTGTCAGGTTGAGTCCGTCGCCGTCCCGCTCCAGCAGCTCCACCACCCGGAGGGATTGAACGTTGTGCTCGAAGCCGCCGGGCATGATGTCGTTGAGCGCCCGTTCACCTGCGTGGCCGAAGGGGGTGTGGCCCAGGTCGTGCCCCAGGGCGGCGGCCTCGGTCAGGTCCTCGTTGAGGCGGAGGGCCCGGGCGATGGTTCTGGCGATGCGGGCCACCTCCAGGGTGTGGGTCATGCGGGTGCGGTAGTGGTCTCCCTCGGGCTGGAGGAAGACCTGCGTTTTATGCTTGAGGCGGCGGAAGGCCTTGGAATGTACGATGCGGTCGATATCCCGCTGAAAGCAGGTGCGGACGGGACATTCCGCCTCAAAGCGGTCCCGGCCCAGGGATTTGGCGGAAAGACAGGCGTGAGGGCTCAGGGTCTGACGTTCCATCTGTTCAATACGTGTTCGGATTTCCATATGAACACCGCCTTTGGCGTGGTGGTAGGCTGGAGGACGGTTCCAGCGGCTGAGTGGAGCGCGGGGGATATCTTCTCCCGAAAGGGCGCCGGACCCTCCCCAATTAAACCGTTATTTATCTTATACGATTTCCAAAAGCGATTTCCTTCTTTTTTCTCAAAAATTTTTCAAACAAGGCCTAATTCACCACGGCCTCTTTCCAAGGCACATCCTGAAAGGCCTCTCCTTCCTGTTCCGGGGTCACGGTCCCGGCGGACAGGTCCAGCACGTGGGCGCGGAATTCCTCTGCTCGTCCCTCGGGCAGCAGGGCATGAATCCGCACCTGTTCCCCATATTCCACCTCGCCCAGCACGCCGTCAAAGGCGGAAACCCGCTTTTTCAGCGGCTCGAAGAGGTGATATCCACAGGGCACCCCCACCTGAATCCACCGCCGGACCACGGAGATCCCCGCCGCGTCCAGCGCGTTCTTGGCGCTCTGGGTGTAGGCCCGCACCAGCCCCCCGGCCCCCAGCAGAATCCCGCCGAAGTACCGGGTCACCACACAGGCCACATTCTCCACCTGCTCCCGCTGAAACACGTTCAGCATGGGCTGGCCTGCCGTGCCCTGAGGCTCTCCATCGTCGGAGTACCGCTCCGTCCCGCCGCGGAGGCGGTAGCACCAGCAGTTGTGCCGGGCGTCGTAATACCGCTTCTTCATCTCGTCAATGCGGGCCCGTGCCTCCTCCTCGCTCTCCACCCGCCACACATGGCCGATGAACCGGGAGCGTTTTTCCACAAGCTCCGTCTCGCTCTCTTGGGTTGGGATATAGTATTCCGTCATGCTCTGCCCCACCTTTATGTTATCTCCGGCTCTCCCATTCGCTCCGGCGCAGCAGGGAGAAATGTTCCAGCCGCCGTTCCCCCATCAGGGGAACATCCACCCATTGGGGCTCTCCCCAGGGCTGGAAGCCCAGTTTCTCCTGGACTCTCCGGGACTGCTCATTGCCGTCGAAGTAGCCGCACCAGACGTGGTCCAGGTCCAGCTCCTCAAAGGCAAGCCGCAGCACCGCTCCCATGGCCTCCGGAACCAGTCCCTGGCCCCAGTAAGCGGGGTGGAGGACATAGCCGATTTCGTCGTCCTTGCCGGGCAGCCAGTCCCGGTGCCGGTCCACCAGGCCGCCGGAGCCGATCACTTTCCCCGATGCCTTCTCCACAATGGCAAAGTCGTACTGGGCGTCAAAGCACTTGCGGATGATCTCCAGACTTTTTTCTGCGCTCTCATGGACGGGCCAGCCCGCCCGGGGACCCACACGGGGGTCCCTGGCGTAATCGTATAAATCCGCTGCGTCGTCCTCTGTAAAGGGACGGAGCAGCAGCCGTTTTGTTTGCAGTTCCATACTATTCTTCCTTTTCCGTTATCTCCCGCTCAATGAGCCGGACGGCCAGCTCAAACGCCTGGATTCTCCGCTTGGCCAGGGTAATCTGGGACTTGTACCGGGCGGGATTTTCCTTTGCCTCCAGGGTTTTCACGGTCTCCCTCAGCTTGTGAAGGGTGGAATCAATCTGCCGCTTGGCCTCCGTCAAATCCTCCATGGAAAACGCCATCCTCAGTCCTCCCAGAATTCTTTGGGCGGCGTCCAGCCGCTGGTGATGAACGCTTTCATCTGCCCCAGCACCCTGGGCGTGCACACGGCGGTGATTTCAATGGATTCCGCGTATTCCACCTGCTCCACCTTGGCTTCCCGGTACAGCTGGTCCAGCAGCCCGCCTTTGTCGTAGGGGAGGGCGAGCGTCACCCGGCGGGTGCCTGTGTCCAGCCGGGCCCCGATGGCCTCCAAAAGCTTGTCCAGCCCCTGGCCGGTCTTGGCGGAGATGGATACAATGTCTTCCCCATGCGGCCGGATATCCCCCACGTAGAGGTCCGACTTGTTGAACACATCAATCCGAGGTGTTTCCGCCGCGCCCAGCTCCACAATGAGCTGTTCCACCACGGCCGCCTGTTCCCGCCACTCCGGGTTAGAGGCGTCAATCACATGGAGCAGCAGGTCCGCGAAGGTCAGTTCCTCCAGGGTGGCCTTGAAGGCGTCCACGAGATGATGGGGCAGCTTGCGGATAAAGCCCACCGTATCGGAGACGAGGGCGGTGCAGGTGTCGGAAATCTCCAGTGTCCGGGTGGTGGTGTCCAGGGTGTCGAAGAGCCGGTTGTTTGCGGGGATCTCCGCCCCGGTCAGCTTGTTGAGCAGGGTGGATTTTCCCGCGTTGGTGTAGCCCACGATGGCCACCACCGGCACCTCGTTCTTCTCCCGCCGCTCCCGCTGAACGCCCCGGATGCGGCGAACCTCCTTCAGCTCCTCCTCCAGCTTGGAGATCTTCCGGCGGATGTGCCGCCGGTCGGTCTCCAGCTGGGTTTCACCGGGGCCGCGGGTACCGATGGGCGACTTGCCGCCGGAGGCGGTCTGCCGCACCAGATGGCCCCACATGCCGGTCAGCCGGGGAAGCAGGTATTTATACTGAGCCAGCTCCACCTGAAGCCGGCCTTCTCTGGTCTGGGCCCGCTGGGCGAAGATGTCGAGAATCAGGGCGGAACGGTCCATCACGGACACGCCCAGGTCTTCGGAAAGGGCCCGCTGCTGGGAGGGGGACAGGCTGTTGTCAAAGATGACCATGTCGGCTCCCTGGGCCTGTGCCAGCTGCCTGACCTCCTCCACCTTGCCTTCCCCGATGAAGGTGCGGGCGTCGGGGGTGTCCTTGTTTTGCAGGACCACGCCCATGCACTCGCCTCCGGCGGTTTCCAGCAGGGCCTCCAGCTCCTCCAGGGTGGAGTCGCTGGCGTTTTCCTCCCGGGTCAGGCTGGCGGCGTTCAGCCCCACCAGCACTGCCCGGTTGATGTTCTCTTGTGTTGTATCGGTCATAAACCCTCCATTTGTTTGTTTTTCCTTCTTTTTCTTGCAAGAACAAGGAAAAAGAACGTTAAACGGGCGCACATTTTAGCACAATGTTGACCCGAATAGCACAAAATTGATGGCGTGAGGTTCAGTCTTTTTCAAGCATCTCCACAATTTCGCCAATATACATGCGGTGATAATCGCGCTCTGGATAACATTTTGTATCAATCCCCCCGTCCAGGAAATGGGTGGGATCCATGTCCTGCCAGTAGAGCTTCCGGCACACCAGCACCAGCTCCGCCTCCTCGAAGTAGGGGGCATTTCCGGCGGCATAGGCGGTGTGAAAACCGCAGGCTGCAATCTTATCCATATCCCGGCCGCTCTTGGAGCCGCAGAGGGCCAGCTGCTTCCGCCAGTTCTCCCCCAGAAAGGAGAGGGTAAAATAGTCCTCCCGCTCCACGAATTCATAGGTGTAGCGCTGGGGACGGATAAAAGCGGCGGCCACAGGTTTGCTCCACAGCACACCCAGCCCGCCCCAGCTGGCCGTCATGGTGTTGCAGCGCTCCCGGTTCCCGGCGGAAATCAGCATCCACTGATCTCCGATACGGGAAAAGACGTTTCCGCTCATGTCCTTCGGATCAATATTCTTCCACATTTTAAAAACCTCCGTACACGCTTTCTTTTTCGTCTCCCGCCCAGAGAACGGGATTACAGATGGTAGAATCACGCTATTCTATGCGCGGCAGGGTGAATTCACACCCACCAATTTCGGAAAACAGCCGCCATGATGCAAAAGACCCGCATCGAAACCGATGCGGGTCTTGCTTTCGAGTGTTTGAGCTTTAGTTGCCCAAGCCGTACTTCTTGTTGAAGCGGCTGACACGTCCGCCAGTATCCACCATCTTTTGCTTTCCGGTGAAAAAGGGGTGACATTTGGAGCAAACTTCAACCCGGATGTCCTTCTTCGTGGAGCCGGTCTCGATCACATTGCCGCAGGCGCAGCGGATGGTGGTCTGCTGATAATTGGGGTGCATTCCTGCCTTCATTTATGTTCACCTCTTTCGGTTTTTAAAATCGTACTATCACGAATAGCATTTGATATGATACCATGTCTTTCGGAAAAATGCAACTCTTTTTTTACGGAATTCCGTATTTTTTTAAGCCTTGTGCTCCCAGGCTCCGTTCAGCGCCTCGGGTTCCCCGCTGGACGCGCCCTCCGCCCCTTGGAGCAGGCGGCGCCTCTCCCAGCGGCCGCTGAAGAAGTAGAGGCTTCCCAGGAAAACGGAAATATACCCCGCCAGGGCGTTGCCCAGGTAGTAGCCATTGACGCCCCACTCCAGATACCGGCCAAAGAGCATGCTCAGGCCGATGCGGAAAATCACGCCGTCCAGCAGGGCGATTCCCAGATTCAGCGTGGTAAAGCCAATGCCGTTAATCAGGCCGTTGGTAGGCGCCATCAGAGCGAAGGAGAAGACCATCACACAGACAATGGACAAAAAGCCGGGCGCACAGGCCAGCACCTCCGGATTCCGGTCAAAGCAGGCGAAAATCTGCCGGGGAAACAGGAGAAACGCGGCAGAGCACACCGCCGCCGCGGCCAGACAGACGGCCCAGCAGATGAAAACAATGTTCTTCACCCGGTTCAGCTTGCCCGCGCCCATATTCTGGCCCACCATGGTGGCCGCCGCCGCCTGCATGGCTCCGGTGATGACCCCCACCACATGCTGAATCTTCTGGCCGATGCCCGCCACCGCCACCGCCACCAGCCCCAGAGCGTTGATCTGAGCGTTGACATAGAGCATGGAAATGGTAATGGCATTCTGCTGCAAGGCGATGGGAAGGCTGAGCTTCACCAGGGCCCGGGCCCGTTCCGGATGAATGGCGAAGCTGGAGAGCCGGAAGTCAAAGGCGAAATTCGCCCGGTTCTGGTACAGCAGCACCACAGCGAACAGGAAGGAACAGGCTTGTCCCGCCACAGTGGCCAGGGCGGCGCCCTTGGCCTCCAGTCCCATCACCACGACAAACAGGTAATCCAGCACCACATTGAGAACCGTGGCGATGAAGACGAACAGCAGCGGGTGCCGGGAATCCCCCATGCCCCGGAGGACGGCACACAGGGAGTTGTAGCCAAAGATGAAGAACATGCCCAGAGAGCACACGAAGAGGTAGTCCGCGGCCTGGTCCATAGCCTCCGCCGGGGTGTTGAGCAGCTGGAGCAGAGGCCGGCAGAAGGCACAGCCCACCACAGTGATGAGCAGGGCCATCAGGGTCAGGCTGGTGAAGAGGGTGCCAATGGTGGGACGGAGCTCCTCCCGCTCGCCGCGGCCCACCTGCTGGGAGATGTAGATTTGGCCGCCAGCGGCAAAGCCCATGCCCAGGGTGGCGAACAGCATGGTGAGCTGACTGCCCACGGAAACGGCGGCCAGGCCGGTGCTGCCCACCACCTGGCCTACAAACACCATGTCCACCAGGCTGTACACCAGCTGGAGCAGGTTTGCCAGCAGGAAGGGGAAGGAAAAATGAATGAGCTGACGGCTGACGCTGCCCCGCGTCAGGTCTCGAATCAATGTCGTGTCCAAAAATCAACGTCCTTTCGATGCAAAAAAAATCAGCCAGGCCAGCAGTGCCGCTTGAGCCAGCAGAATGGCCGGCAGGCCATAGCGGAAATACCAGTGTTTGGTTTTGTGGCGGAAGAAAAACATGCCCAGCACCGCGCCGGGAGAGCCTCCCAGCAGAGCGGTGAGGAACAGGGTGCGTTCCGGGACCCGCCAGCCGTCCCGGCGGGCCTGCCGCTTATCCCAGCCCATCAGGACGAAGGAGGCCAGCGACAGGGCCAGCACCCAGGAAATGAGTAATTGTTCCATAAATCCCTCTTTTTCTCTTCTTTTCTTGAAAGAAAAGAAGCAAAAGAACGTTAAACTTGCTCTATTTCGGCCAGTGCAAACACGCAGGGTCCAACCGGGCTGTCGAACCCCATCCTTTTTGCATAGCTGGCATGAAATACAGTTTAAAGTTCTTTTTGGTTCTTTTTCTTTCAAGAAAAAGAACCCTCGTCCAACGCGCGCTTGGCGGTGATGCCGTACTTGTGCATTTTCCGGTACAGGGTGGTCCGGCCGATGCCCAGACGCCGGGCGGCTTCCGTCTGGTTGGACCCGCAGGCCCGCAGAGCGGATAAAATCGCCTCCCGCTCTGCCTCTTGAATGGAAGCCGGCTCCGGCTCCGCCGCAGGCCGCGCCTCCCCTTCGTCAGGAGGCGGCTCCGTGCCGTGAAGCACCTGCTTTACCCGCGCCCCGTCGATGATCTGCCCCGGCGCAATCAGCCCCAGCCGGGTCACAATGTTCCGCAGCTGCCGCACATTGCCCGGCCAGGCGTACTGTACCATTCGCTCCATGGCGTCCGGGGAAAAACGGATGGACATGCCCTCCTGGTCAATGAAATGGGCCACCAGCCGGGGGATGTCACTGCGCCGCTCCCGCAGCGGCGGCACCGCGATTTCAATCGTGGACAGCCGGTAGTAGAGATCAGACCGGAATTCCTTCCGGACGCACTGGCGGGGCAGATTCGCGTTGGTGGAGGCGATTACGCGGGCGTTCATGGACAGCATGCGGGTGCCCCCCAGCCGCTCGAATTCCCGCTCCTCCAGCACCCGGAGCAGCTTGGACTGCATCCTCAGATCCATTTCCCCAATCTCGTCCAGCAGGATGGTGCCGCCCCCCGCCAGTTCAAACTTCCCCTTCTTGGAGGTTACCGCTCCAGTGAACGCGCCCTTCTCATGGCCGAACAGCTCCGATTCCAGCAGGTTGTCCGGAATCGCCGTGCAGTTCAGCTTCACATAGGGCGCCGAGGCCGCCGGATGGGCCGCCGCGTGAATGGCTCCCGCCAGAATCTCCTTGCCTGTCCCCGTCTCCCCGGTGATGAGCACCGGATAGGCCGAGGCCGCCGCCAGCCGGCACTGATCCAGCACCTCCCGCACCGAGGGGTGCTCCCCCACGTAATCATTGAAGGTATAGGCGGAGGAGGAGCGGCTCAGCGAGTTGTACAGGCCGGTGTCCTCGCCGCCCAGCGCCGACAGCGCGTGCTTGAGCTTCTTTGAGTCATAGGACGTGAGCATGCCCATGGCTCCGATGCGCTCCTCCCCGTCATAGATGGGAATTTCATTGATAATGTGGTATTTTCCGTGCATCAGGGTGAGCCGCCCGGTCTCCGACACGCCCGTCTGAGCCACCCGGGCCAGGTGGGTGCTCGGGTCCAGCTCTGTGACCATATGCCCGACCGAGGTTTCGTCTGTCAATCCCAGATCCCGCAGCGTGGGCGCGGAATAGCGGATCAGCCGCCCCGCCGCGTCCACCAGGCCAGAGGCGGCAAAGCCCTTGTCCATCAGCTCGTCCAGAATACCGCCACGGGTGTAGAGCTCCGCCCTTGTCATATTGATGTGCACCGGCCATCCCCCCCTGTCTTCCCTTTAGTGTAACAAACAGCTTCCCTGCCGTCAATCCATTTTTTGCTGTGGACCTGGAAATATGAGAAGCCCCCCGTGACCTTATATTCTGCCATGGGGGGCCTAAAGTTCTTTTTTTCAAGGAGAAGCCTCATGCCAAGCCGAAGGCCCGGGCCAGGGCGGCGGTCAGGAAGCAGGCCAGCAATCCCGCCCCTGTGGGCAGCAGCAGCCCCGCCGCCGTCCACTTCCAGCTTCCGCTTTCCTTGCGGATGGTGAGGCAGGTGGTGGAGCAGGGCCAGTGGAACAGAGAAAACAGCATCGTACACACCGCGGTCAGCCAGGTCCACCCGTGGTCCACCAGCAGAGTGTGGAGCGCGCTCAAGTCGTTCAGCTCCGTCAGTGTTCCAGTGGACAGGTAGGCCATAATCACAATGGGCATGACAATCTCATTGGCGGGAAAGCCCAGCACGAAGGCCAGCAAAATCACGCCGTCCAGTCCCAGCAGCTGGGCAAAGGGGTCCAGAAATCCGGCGCAGAGACTGAGCACACTCACTCCATCCACGGTCACATTGGCCATCACCCAGATGAGCAGTCCCGCGGGCGCGGCCACCGCCGCCGCCCGGCCCAGCACGAACAGCGTGCGGTCCAGGATGGAGCGGACCAGCACCCGGCCAAACTGGGGCCTGCGGTAGGGGGGCAGCTCCAGGGCGAAGGAGGAGGGCTCCCCCTTTAAGAGCGTGGCCGACAGCAGCCGGGAGGTCAGGAAGGTCATCCCGATGCCCAGGACCACCAGCGCCACCAGCAGGACGGTACAGGCCAGCGTCCGGCCCGGTCCTCCGGAGGTCCCCACAAAAAACATGGTGAGAATGGCGATGAGGGTGGGAAACCGCCCGTTGCAGGGCACAAAGGAATTGGTCAGCATGGCGATGAGCCGTTCCCGAGGGGAGTCGATGATCCGGCAGCCCACCACTCCCGCCGCGTTGCAGCCAAAGCCCATGCACATCGTCAGGGCTTGCTTTCCGCAGGCGTGGGCCTTTTGAAAGGCGTGGTCCAGCACAAAGGCCACTCGGGGCAGATACCCGAAATCCTCCAGCAGGGTGAACAATGGGAAAAAAATCGCCATGGGCGGCAGCATCACCGACACCACCCAGGCCAGCACCCGGTACACCCCCAGCACCAGGGCCCCGTGAAGCCAGTCCGGCACCCCCAGCGCCCCGCACCAGCCGGTCAGCACGTCCTGAAATCCGAACAGCAGCTCCGACAGCCACTGAGACGGGTAGTTTGCCCCTACGATGGTCAGCCAGAACACCGCCATTAGCAGAAAAAGCATGGCCGGAATTCCCGTCCAGCCGCGGATCAGCAGCCGGTCCAGCCGCCGGTCCCGGCGGTCCGGGTCTCCTGACTGCCGGACCACAGCGGCAGCCACCCGCGCCCCGTCCCGGACCAGAGCTTCCGCCAGCGCGGCGGTCACATCAACCCCCGCCAGCTCCTCCCGGCACCGATCCAGCTCCTCCGAAAGCTCTGGACAGTCCGCGGCGGAAAGGATTTCCGCCATCAGGGTCTCGTCTCCCTCCAGCAGCCGCAGCGCCGCCCAGCGGGGGTTCAGCCCGCAGTCCTCCAGCAGGTGGACGAGCCGGGATGCACAGTACTCCACCGGGGCCGGATAACGGACCTGCCGGGGCAGCGCCGGCCCCAATTCGGACACCGCGTCCATCAGCTCTGTCAAGCCCTGCCGCCGCCCAGCGGAACACCCAACCACCGGCACACCCAGTGCCCTGGAAAGGGCAGGCAGGTCTACTTGGATCCCCTTCCGCTCCGCCTCGTCCAGCAGGTTGACGCAGACCACGGTCGGAACGCCGGTTTCCAGCACCTGAAGGACCAGGTTCAGGTTCCGCTCCAGACAGGTGGCGTCGCACACCGCCACCGCGCCGTCCACCCCGCCGAAGCAGAGGAAGTCCCGCGCGGTCCGCTCCTCCTCAGACCGGGACAGGAGGGAGTAGGTTCCCGGCAGATCGACAAGTAAGTAGCTCTGCCCATGGTGGACGCATCCGCCCTGGGCGTTGGTCACTGTTTTACCCGGCCAGTTGCCTGTATGCTGATGCAGGCCTGTTAAGGCATTGAATACGGTGGACTTCCCCACATTGGGATTCCCCGCCAGGGCGATAAGCCGGTCATCTGGCCACCGGCGCCGGATCTCCAGTCCCGTGTCCGCCGCCCGCCCCCCGGTGGACGCGGCGGTCAGTCCCATACCGCGGAGCCCGCCGGAACCGCACGGTCCGCTGCCCGCGCCGGTCCGGTGACTACCTGGTTGGCGTCCGTCCGCCGCAGCGCCACCACAGCCCCCCGAATCAGATAGGCCGACGGATCGCCGGAGGGCGCCTTCTGTACGCAGGTCACCCAGGTCCCCTCCGTCAGCCCCAGGTCCAGCAGCCGCCGCCCCATGCCGCCGGAGGCCACTTGCTCCACCCGAGCGGTCTCGCCTTCCCGCAGGCCGCCCAGGAAATAGGTTTGTTTCATATCGGTTCGTCTCCTTACCCGTTCAAATAGGGTGGACGGCAGTCCGCCCTATTTCATTTTACGCCGGAACAGCCGGAGGGTGAATTTAGCAAATTCACACATCCTGTCTGCCTCTATTTCGGATTTTTCTCCTGAAATTTTACCGTTCCCTCTTGCAATCGAACTTTTGTTCTGATATGATAGAGCGAGACGACGGAACCCAAGGAGGAATTGCCCATGCCCCAATTTGAAGTGGTATCCGAATACAAGCCCGCCGGCGATCAGCCGGAGGCCATTGAGGCCCTGGCCAGGGGTGTGGAGCTGGGGCTGGACGAACAGACCCTGCTGGGCGTCACCGGCTCCGGCAAAACCTTCACCATGGCCAAGGTCATTGAGAAAATCCAGCGCCCCACCCTGGTGCTGGCCCACAACAAGACCCTGGCCGCTCAGCTGTGCTCGGAGTTCAAGGAGTTTTTTCCCAACAACGCGGTGGAATACTTTGTCTCCTACTACGACTACTACCAGCCGGAAGCTTACATTCCCCACACGGACACCTATATCGAAAAGGACTCCGCCACCAACGACGAGATTGACCGGCTCCGGCTGTCCGCCACCGCCTCCCTGCTGGAGCGGCGGGACGTGATCGTGGTGGCCTCCGTATCCTGCATCTACGGTCTGGGCGAGCCGGAGGACTTTGCCAAGATGATGGTCTCCCTCCGCCCCGGCATGACCCTGGAGCGGGACCAGCTCCTCCGGCGGCTGGTGGAGATCCGGTATGAGCGCAACGACATCGCCTTTGAACGGAACATGTTCCGGGTTCGGGGAGACACGGTGGAGGTGTTCCCCGCCTACTGGAAGGACACGGCGGTCCGGGTGGAGTTCTTCGGGGACGAAATCGACCGCATCAGCGAAATCAACGTGGTCACCGGCTCGCCGGTCCGGCTGCTCAACCATATCCCCATCTGGCCCGCCACCCACTACGTCACCCCCAAAGAGAAAATGGACGCGGCCATTCAGGACATCTACCAGGAGCTGGAGGAGCGGGTGGCCTTTTTCACCGCCAACAACCAGCTGGTAGAGGCCCAGCGCGTCAAGCAGCGGGTGATGTACGACATTGAGATGATGCAGGAGCTGGGCTACTGCTCCGGCATCGAGAACTACAGCCGGGTCATCGAGGGCCGGCCCGTCGGTTCGCCGCCCCACACCCTGCTGGACTATTTCCCCAAGGATTTTGTACTGTTCATCGACGAGAGCCATGTGACCCTGCCCCAGGTCCGGGCCATGTACAACGGGGACCGGGCCCGGAAGACCACCCTGGTGGACTACGGCTTCCGGCTTCCCTGCGCCTTTGACAACCGGCCCCTGAAGTTTGAGGAGTTCGCCGGCCGGCTCAATCAGGTGATTTACGTCTCCGCCACCCCCGGCGAATACGAGCGGACCCGGTCGGGTCAGGTGGTGGAACAGGTCATCCGGCCTACCGGCCTGCTGGACCCGAAGATTGAGGTCCGTCCGGTGGAGGGGCAGATTGACGATCTGATCGGTGAGATCAACGCCCGGACGGCCCGTCAGGAGCGGGTGCTGGTCACCACCCTGACCAAGAAAATGGCGGAGGATTTGACCGCCTACCTCACCAACGCGGGCATCAAGGTCCGGTATATGCACCACGATATCGACACCATCGAGCGGATGGAGATCATCCGGGACCTGCGGCTGGGCAATTTTGACGTGCTGGTGGGCATCAACCTGCTGCGGGAGGGCCTCGATTTGCCGGAGGTGTCCCTGGTGGCCATTCTGGACGCGGACAAGGAAGGCTTCCTCCGGAGCGAAACCTCGCTGATTCAGACCATCGGCCGGGCGGCCCGGAATGCCGGCGGCATGGTCGTTATGTACGCGGACCGGGTGACGCCCTCCATGGAGCGGGCCATCGGTGAGACAGAGCGCCGCCGGGAAAAGCAGGACGCCTTCAACCAGGCTCATGGCATTGTACCCAAAACGGTCATCAAGTCGGTGCGGGAGCTGCTGGAGATTTCCCAGTCCGCCCAGGAGGACCGGGCGGCCAAGAAGGCGGGCAAGCTGACCAAGCAGGAGCGGGCGGAGGAGATCGCCCGGCTGGAGAAGGAGATGAAAGCCGCGTCCAAAATGCTGGAGTTCGAGTACGCGGCGGTGCTGCGGGACCGGATTATGGAACTGCGGTCGGAGAAATGAGGGGGAGAACCACATGAATTACGACTGGCTTGACGCCTGGCTGCTGTCCAAGCCCGGCGCGGAAAAGGATTACAAAATTGAATGGGGCTGGCACCGGTACATGGTCCGGGGCAAGCTCTTCGCCGCCATTTGCGCCCCCGAGGGCATGAAGGACGAGCGCTACAACGGTCATGACCTGGTCAACCTGAAATGTGACCCGGAGCTGAGCCGCCTCCTTCAGGAGCAGTATCCGGACATCCTGCCCGGCTTCTACTGCGACAAGCGGCTTTGGATCGCCGCTCTGCTGGACGGCAGTCTGCCGGAAGAGGTGCTTCGGGACCTGTGTGATAAATCCTATCAGCTGATTGTGGAAAAGCTGCCCAAAAAGACCCAGCGGGAGCTGCAAGAGGAGCAGCCCGCGGAGGCTTGAGCCCCATTTTTCCAAAAGCCGAGGCCGTTGTGATGAAATCTGTGAAATTTCGTTCAAATTAGGGCTTGACATTAAAAATTTGTTTGATTATCCTTAAGGAACATCAGAAAAAAGGAGTTCTCCGCTCATGCAAGACCATATCTACGTCAAAGGCGCCCGGGTCAACAACCTGAAAAACATCGACGTGAGCATCCCACGGGACAAGCTGGTGGTGCTCACCGGCCTGTCCGGCTCAGGCAAGTCCTCCCTGGCCTTTGACACCATTTACGCCGAGGGACAGCGGCGGTATGTGGAATCCCTGTCCTCCTACGCCCGGATGTTCCTGGGCCAGATGGAAAAGCCCGATGTGGACTACATTGACGGCCTCTCCCCCGCCATCTCCATCGACCAGAAGACCACCTCCAAAAATCCTCGCTCCACCGTGGGCACGGTCACCGAAATTTACGACTACCTCCGCCTCCTCTGGGCCCGGGTGGGCACCCCCCACTGTCCCAAGTGCGGCAAGGAGATCAAACAGCAGACCATCGACCAGATCATCGACCAGGTTATGACCCTGCCCGAGGCCACCCGGATTCAGGTCATGGCGCCCGTCATCCGGGGCAAAAAGGGCGAGCACCTGAAAATCTTCGAGGACGCCCGGAAGTCCGGCTACGTCCGGGTTCGGGCCGACGGCTCCCTGTACGACCTGAGCGAGGAAATCAAGCTGGACAAAAACAAAAAGCACAACATTGAAGTGGTGGTGGACCGGCTGGTCATCAAGGAGGACGTGGCAAGCCGCCTCACCGACTCGGTGGAGGTGGCCTCCAACCTCTCCGGCGGGCTGGTGGTCATCAACGTGGCCAGCGAGGACCGGGACATTCTCTTTTCCCAAAACTACGCCTGCGAGGACTGCGGCATCTCCATCGAGGAGCTGACCCCCCGCATGTTCTCCTTCAACAACCCCTTCGGGGCCTGCCCCACCTGCACCGGCCTGGGCGCCCAGCTGAAGGTGGACCCGGACCTGGTCATCCCCAACAAAGAGCTGTCCATCCTGGGCGGTGCCATCTGCGCCTCGGGCTGGAACAACATCAAGGCGGACGGCATCGGCCGGATGTATTTCGAGGCCCTGGCCAAGGAGTACCATTTCAAGCTGGACACCCCGGTGAAGGACCTGCCTCCGGAGGTGCTGGACGTGGTTCTCTACGGCACCAAGGGGAAAAAGCTGACCCTTCACTATGACCAGGCCAGAGGTCAGGGCACCCTGTACCAGCCCTTCGAGGGCATCATCAACAACCTGGAGCGCCGCTACCGGGAGACCCAGTCGGACAGCGTGCGGAAGGAGCTGGAGGAGTGCATGGCCGAGTCCCCCTGTCCGGACTGCGGCGGCAAACGGCTCCGGAAGGAGGCGCTGGCGGTCACTGTGGGGGACATCAGTATCCACGCCTTCTGTGAAAAGTCCGTGGACGAGGCCCTGGGCTTTGTGGAACAGCTCACCCTCACAGAAACCCAGATGCGGATTGCCGGCCTCATTCTCCGGGAGATCAAGAGCCGGCTGGGCTTTCTGCGGAGCGTCGGCTTGCAGTACCTGACCCTGAGCCGGCAGGCGGGCACCCTCTCCGGCGGCGAGAGCCAGCGGATCCGGCTGGCCACCCAAATCGGCTCCTCCCTCATGGGGGTGCTGTATATCCTGGACGAGCCCTCCATCGGCCTGCACCAGCGGGACAACGACATGCTGCTGGAAACCATGAAGCATCTGCGGGACCTGGGAAACACCCTCCTCGTGGTGGAGCATGACGAGGACACCATGCGCTCAGCGGACTACATTGTGGATGTGGGCCCTGGGGCTGGGGTTCACGGCGGGCAGATTGTGGCCGCGGGCACGGCGGAAGAGGTGATGGACACCGAGGGGTCCCTCACCGGCGACTATCTTTCGGGCCGGAAGAAAATCCCGGTCCCCTCTGAGCGGAGGACGGGAAACGGGAAGACCCTCACCGTCCGGGGCGCCGCGGAAAACAATCTGCGGAACGTGGACGTTTCTATCCCCCTGGGCACCTTCACCTGTGTGACCGGCGTGTCCGGGTCGGGCAAGTCCAGCCTGGTGAATGAAATCATCTACAAGCGGCTGGCCGCGGACCTGAACCGGGCCAAGACCCGGGCCGGAAAGCACAGCGGTCTGGAGGGCGTGGAGTGTCTGGACAAAATCATCGCCATCGACCAATCCCCCATCGGCCGGACGCCGAGGTCCAACCCGGCCACCTACACGGGGCTGTTCAACGACATTCGGGAGCTGTTCGCCTCCACCCAGGACGCCAAGGCCAGGGGCTACAGCGCGGGCCGTTTCTCCTTCAACGTCCGGGGAGGCCGGTGCGAGGCCTGCTCCGGCGACGGCCTGCTCAAAATTGAGATGCACTTTCTGCCGGATATCTACGTGCCCTGTGAGGTGTGCAAGGGCAAGCGGTACAACCGGGAGACCCTGGAGGTCCGGTACAAGGGGAAGAACATCTACGAGGTGCTGGACATGACGGTGGACGAGGCCCTGCCCTTCTTCGAGTCTCTGCCCCGGCTGTACGCCAAGCTGCAAACCCTCTACGACGTGGGGCTGAGCTATTTGAAGCTGGGCCAGCCCTCCACAACCTTGTCCGGCGGCGAGGCCCAGCGGGTCAAGCTGGCCACGGAGCTGGCCAAGCGTTCCACCGGAAGCACCATTTATGTGTTGGACGAGCCCACCACCGGCCTGCACACCGCTGACGTTCACAAGCTGATTGAGGTCCTCCAGCGGCTGGTGGAGGCGGGGAACACGGTACTGGTCATCGAGCACAACCTGGATGTCATCAAGACGGCGGACCACATCATCGACCTGGGGCCCGAGGGCGGAAACGGCGGCGGTCACATTGTCTGCATCGGCACGCCGGAGGAGGTCGCCGCCTGCCCGGAGAGCTACACCGGCCGCTATTTGAAAAAAGTGCTGGAGTAATTGTTCTTTTTCTTGAAAGAACAAGAGCCAAAAAGAGTGTTAAACTGCCCCTTCAAGCGCCCAGAGCCAGTTTGAAGTTCTTTTGGTTCTTTTCTTTCAAGAAAAGAACAGAGAAACTTTAGAAAATCTTTAGTCCGGTTTGGTTGCGCCCGGTCCTCATTCCGTGCTATAATTTCATCTATCATGGAACGCAAAGGGATGACATTGAATTTTGGAAGAGTTGATGAATTGGCTTCACCATACAGAGGCGGGAGAAATCGTCTGGACCATGCTGGTTTCCATGGTTCCGGTGATTGAGCTGCGGGGCGGACTGCCCATTGGCGTGGCGCTGGGGCTGCGGCCCTCTGTGGCGCTGTGCGCGGCTATTGTGGGGAATATGATTCCGGTCCCCTTCATTGTGGTGTATATCCGCCGTATTCTGCACTGGCTGCGGGAGAAAAACCAGTGGCTGGACAACCGGGTGCGCTGGCTGGAGCAGAGGGCCCATCTGAAAGGCGCTTTGGTGACGAAGTATGGCTTTGTCGGCCTGTGTATTCTGGTGGCCATTCCCCTGCCGGGAACCGGGGCCTGGACCGGCGCGCTGGCTGCGGCCTTTCTGGACATGCGGCTGAAAAAGGCGATTCCCGCCATCTTTCTGGGGGTCGTCATCGCGGGGCTGATTGTCTCGGTCATCACCTACGGAGTGACGGCAATGCTGTGACCGTTCTCCAGGCCGGGGCATAGAATGGCCCGAGGTGATGGGATGATGGACGCGATTTTGGCCCTGCTGGCGGTGTTCGGGCTGGTTTATCTGGGGTGGGTGCTCTTCGGGGAGCTGCTGGCTCCGGACCAGCCCGGCGGCGGCGGGATTTACGCGGTGCTCCGGGCCGAGGGCGACGGCGAAGGTCTGGAGCAGGAGGTCAACCGGCTGCTGTGGCTGTCGGGCCGGGAGCGGATTTTTCAGCGGGTGCTGCTGGCGGACGCGGGGCTGAGCCAGGAAGGGCTGCGGGTCGCGGAGCAGCTGGCGAAAAAGTGGCCTGAGCTGACCCTGTGCCCGGCTGGAGAACTGGGAAAGCACCTTTTTCCGCTTCCTTGAAAGAAAGCGGAAGCCTCTGAACAGGCGCGGCGGAACCGGCCGAGGTCTTGTTCCCATGTGATTCAACGGCTTATACGTAGGGCGGGGGCTTGCCCCCGCCGTTTTTCAGGTTATGGGGATTCGGAAGGGAACGGACTGCCGCAGTGTGCCAGTTTGAAGCTCTTTTTGCTTCTTTTTCTTTCAAGAAAAAGAAGAGAACACCTGATGTGAGGAGGAAGCGCCCGTGGCGGAGCAGGCGGAGATGATCCAGATGGAGGGCAGCGTTCAGTCCATCATCTATCAAAACGAGGAAAACGGCTATACCGTTCTCCGGCTGGAGGCGGCCGAGGGCGCGGTCACGGTGGTAGGCTGCATGCCCGGCGTGACTCCCGGCGAATCCATCGCGGTCCAGGGCCAGTGGACCCATCATCCCTCCTTCGGGCCTCAGCTCAAGGCTGAGTCCGTGGAACGGCGGATGCCCAGCGGCGCCAAGGCCATGTTTGAATATCTGGCCTGCGGGGCCATCAAGGGCATCGGCGCGCCCACTGCCCGCCGTATCATTGACACCTTCGGCGAGGACGCCTTCCGGGTCATCGAGTCCGAGCCGGAGCGGCTGAGCGAAATCCGAGGAATCTCCAAAAAGAAGGCCCTGGAGATCTCTTCCTCCTTCCTCCAGAAAAACGGCCTGCGGCGGCTGATGGAATTCCTCTCCGCCAGCGGCCTGCCCGTCACCTTGGCCATGCGGCTCTGGCGTCAGTACGGGGATATGGCCATCGACCTGGTGCGCTCCAATCCCTACCTGCTGGTGCTGGAGGACTTCCGGGTGGACTTCGCCCTGGCCGACCAGCTGGCCGCGAACCTTGGGCGGGAGGCCGGCGACCCCCAGCGGCTGGAGGCCGGCCTCCTCTTCGAGATGAGCCACAATCTGGGCAACGGCCATACCTTCCTGCCCCGGCGGAAGCTGATTCCCGCCACCGCTCAGCTGCTGAGCGTGGAGACCGGGCCTCTGGAGGAGGCGATGGACGCCCTGGCGGAGCGGGGCGAGGTGGTCTGTGAGCAGGTGGCCGGTGAGGATGCCTGCTACCTGACCGGTCTCTACGAGGCGGAAGACCATGTGGCCCAGCGCCTGCTGGAGATGAGCGGATGTGAGCTGCTGCCGCCGGACCATCTGGACCGGCTCATTGACGCTGTGGAGCGGGAGCAGGGGATTACTTACGCGGCCCAGCAGCGGGAGGCGGTGGAGCTGGCGGCCTCCCGGCAGGTGATGCTGCTGACCGGCGGGCCGGGCACCGGCAAGACCACCTCGCTCCGGGGGATTCTGGGCCTTTTTGACCAGCTGGGGCTGGAGACGGCTTTGGCCGCGCCCACGGGCCGGGCGGCCAAGCGGCTGGGCGAGCTGTGCGGGCAGGAGGCGTCCACCATCCACCGGCTGCTGGAGATGGGCTATGACGACGCCACAGGCCAGTTGGCCTTCCAGCGGACGGAGGACGACCCGCTGAAGGCGGACGCGGTGATTGTGGACGAGACCTCTATGGTGGACATTGTGCTGATGTCGGCCCTGCTCTCCGCTCTGCGGAGCGACTGCCGGCTGGTGCTGGTGGGGGACCCGGACCAGCTGCCTTCGGTGGGGGCGGGAAATCTGTTTTCCGATCTGATTCGGTCGGCGCGGATTCCCACGGTCCGGCTGACAGAGATCTTCCGGCAGGCCCGGCAGTCGGCCATTGTGATGACCGCCCACGGAGTCAACCGCGGCGAGCTGCCCGAGCTGCGGAACACCAGCAAGGACCGGGACTTTTTCTTCATCCGGCGGCTGGAGGGCCAAGCGGCGGTGGATGCCATTGTGGAGCTGTGCCAGACCAGGCTTCCCAAGAATATGGGGATTCCGTCCAATCAGATTCAGGTCCTCTCGCCGACCCGGAAGTACGCCACGGGCACGGCCAACCTGAACCAGGCGCTACAGGCGGCGCTGAATCCGGCAAACGCAAAAAAGCGGGAGCGGACCTATGGCAGCATCATCTTCCGGGAGGGCGACCGGGTGATGCAGGTAAAGAACAATTACAAGATAATGTGGTGCATGAAAAACACCCTGCAAAGCGGCATGGGAATGTTCAACGGGGACATTGGGACGGTGGAAGAGGTGGACCCCCGCGAGGGCACGGTGACGGTGAATTTTGACGGCCGGATGGTGGAGTACGCCTCGGACATGCTCGGCGAGCTGGAGCCGGCCTATGCCATGACGGTTCACAAGTCCCAGGGCAGCGAGTACCGGGCGGTGGTGCTGGCAGCGCTGGACGGCGCGCCCATGCTGCTTTCCCGCGGCGTGCTGTACACGGCCATTACCCGGGCCCGGGAGCTGCTGGTCATCGTGGGAGACGAGGCGGTGGTGGCTAAAATGGTGGCCAACGACCGGCAGACCCGCCGCTACAGCGGCCTCCGCGCCCGCCTGGCCCACGGATAACCTACTTTTCTTGAAAGAAAAGTAGGCAAAAGAACTTTAAACTGGTTCCTCCGCCGGATTTCCGGCATACAGGTGGGGCTGTACATTCGCTCCCCCATCAGCGCGGAAACCATGAAGCGGGCTGTTTATGTGCTTCTGGTCATTTCAGGAGGCATCCCCCTGGTCCGAAGGGGCATTTGATAACACGCCCGTTCAAGAAAGCGGTTGAAATGGAGAAAAAAAAGAGGTATACTGATAAGGTATCATTTTTGAACAAATGGGAGGATACCTGAAATGAAACGGACGACCATCGCATCCGTATTTGCCGGCCAGGAGCACTGGGGCGGGCAGACGGTGACTGTGTGCGGCTGGGCCAAGACCATCCGCGATATGAAGACCTTTGGCTTTATCGAGCTGAACGACGGCTCCTGCTTCCGAAACCTTCAGATTGTCATGGACGCCAACGTTCTGGACAACTATAAAGAAATCGCGGGGCAGAACGTGGGCTGTTCCCTCACGGTCACCGGCACTGTGGTGCTGACGCCAGAGGCCAAGCAGCCCCTGGAGGTCAAGGCCGCCTCCATCGCGGTGGAAGGTCCTTCCTCTCCTGAGTACCCCCTTCAGAAGAAGCGCCACACGGTGGAATACCTGCGTACCATTCAGCACCTGCGTCCCCGGACCAACCTGTTTTCCGCGGCCTTCCGGGTCCGCAGCGTAGCGGCCCACGCCATCCACTGCTTCTTCCAGGACCGGGGCTTTGTCTATGTCCACACACCCATCATCACTGCCTCAGACTGCGAGGGCGCGGGCGAAATGTTCCAGGTGAGCACCCTGGATCTCCAGAACCCGCCGAGGAATGAGGACGGATCCATTGACTTTTCGCGGGACTTTTTTGGCAAGCGGGCCAATTTGACGGTATCCGGCCAGCTCAACGCGGAGAACTTCGCCATGGCCTTCGGAAACGTCTACACCTTCGGCCCTACCTTCCGGGCGGAGAACTCCAACACCCAGCGCCATGCCGCTGAGTTCTGGATGATCGAGCCGGAAATGGCCTTTGCCGGTCTGAACGACTACATGGACACGGCGGAGGCGATGATTAAGCACATCATCCGCACCGTGATGGAAAAGTGCCCGGACGAGATGAACTTTTTCAGCAGCTTTGTGGACAAGGGGCTCAAGGAGCGGCTGGAGCACGTAGCCAGTTCCAGCTTCGGCCGGGTGACCTACACGGAAGCCATTGAGATTTTGAAGAACTCCGGCCAGCAGTTTGACTACCCTGTGACATGGGGCTGTGACCTCCAGACAGAGCATGAGCGCTTCCTCACGGAAAAATATTTCCAGAAGCCGGTGTTTGTCACCGACTACCCCAAGGAGATTAAGGCGTTCTATATGCGCCTGAACGACGACGGAACGACAGTAGCGGCGGCGGACTGCCTGGTGCCGGGCATCGGGGAGATCATCGGCGGCAGCCAGCGCGAGGAACGGCTGGACCTGTTGGAGAAGCGGATGGGCGAGCTGGGTTTGGACCCCAAGGATTACTGGTGGTATCTGGATCTGCGGCGCTACGGCAGCTGCAAGCACGCGGGCTACGGCTTGGGCTTTGAGCGGATGGTCATGTACCTGACCGGCATCTCCAACATTCGGGACACCCTGCCCCACCCCCGGACCGTGGGCAACGCGGACTTTTAACGGACGGAGCTGCAAAGGCCGGCCAATGGATGACTCCATTGGCCGGCCTTTTTGATATGGATTGATGGTTCTATGAGATTCCAAGCGTTCATTCCAGCACTGTGTGGGCGATGTAGGTGAGATGGTCTCCCAGACGCTCCAGATTGGAGACCAAATTGATGAAGATCCCGCTGGATTCCGCCCTGCACTCCCCCTGATTCAGCCGCTGAATATGGCGGTTGATCAGCGTTTTCCGCAGGCTGTCGATTTCATTCTCCACCCGGTCGATCCGGGCCAGCAGCGCCGGCTCCTTTTCCGTCACTGCCCGCTTGGTGAGCGCATACAGTTCCTCCACCCGCTCCACCATCTCCCGCAGCTCCTCCTTGACCCGGTCAGAGAAGTCCAGCTTGTGTTCAATGGACTTTTGGGTGTATTTTGTAAAGTTGTCCGCGATCTCCGCGATACGCATAATGTCGCCCAGATTGCTGTGGAAGTCGGAAATGGGCTTCTCGTCCGCCAGCTTACTCTGCGCGGACAGCCGGATCAGGTAGTTCACCATGGCCTGGCAGATGCCGTTGGATTGGTCGATGAGCTGGTGGGTGGGCTCAATCAGGGACTTGTCCCGCTTCTCAAAGGAACGGTAGCCCATGCGGAAGGCCTCCATAGCGGTATCGGACAGCCGGATCATTTCCTTTTCCAGCTGAGCGATGGCCAGAGAGGCGGAGGAAAGAATTCGCTCGTCCAGCCAGGTTTCCGCCGCTGGCGCCTCCTTCTCCTGAATCAGCAGCTCGGAGACCTTCACAAACCAATTGCAGAAGGGCAGGAACAGCACGGTACAGGTGATGTTAAAAAAGGTGTGGAACATAGCGATCTGTGTGGCGGTCTCCGGAAACCACCGGCGGAAAAAGGTGTCCATGAACCCTGGCCAACACATCAGCACCGCGAAGAAAAGGGCGGACCCCAGAGTGTTGAACAGCAGATGAATCAGACTCGCCCGCTTCGCGTTCGCGCCGGCCGTAAAGGAGGACATCAGGGCGGTCACGCAGGAACCAATATTGGTGCCCAGAATGATATAAAGCACCTCATTTCCTCCGGTGCCGATGGTGAGCCCGGCCACAGACATGGCGATGATGATGGAGGTGGTGGCGGAGCTGGACTGTACCAGAGCGGTGAGCAGCACACCGGTGAGCAGCAGAAGGAGGGGATTGGTCACCACTTCAAAGAGGCCCTGAATCGCGTCCCGGTTGGCCTTCATCGCGTCGGACATCAGGGCCAGGCCGATGAAGACAAGCCCCAGACCCGCCAGAATGAGACCGGTCCGCTTCTGCCCGTCCCCCTTGCAGATCATGAACATCATGATGCCCGCGAACACCAGAAGCTGAATGTATGTCGTGATGGGAAAGGCGCTGAGGGCGGCGATCTGGGCGGTGATTGTCGTGCCGATATTAGCGCCCATAATCATGGCGGCCGCCTGATAGAGGTTCATCACCCCCACGTTGACAAAGCCCACAATCAGCACGGTGGTCACGCCGGAGCTTTGAATCAGCGCGGTGGTAGCCGCGCCGATCCCCACGTTAAGCAGCCGCTGGCCGGCGGTCCGCCCAAACAGCTCCTTGATTTTTCCGGTGGCAAGCTGCTCAATATTGGCTGTCAGCAGGTGCACACCGACCAGAAACACGCCAGTTCCGGCCAGCAGCCGGACAAGAAACAGCGACAGTTGTGCAATGGTCATAAAATCCTCCATATTCTGAAATCGAGTTGGAATGGAATTGGCACATTGCGGAGTGAGCTGCCTGTTCTCCGCTGAAAAGAGCCGTCTCACACCCGCGGCAAACGCGGGCGCGGCGTACACCGGCGGCACTGGCTATAATTTAACACGCCCCTTTTCCGCTGTCAATTTGTACTTTCGACAAATTGGGGGCGCTTGAAAGGGCAATTGTTTTCTATCAATATCCATACTTCCCTCGGTTCACCGCCAGGAAGAGCGCCGTGACGGCCACAGCCATCACCTCCGCCGCCACAATGGACCACCATATGCCATCCAGCTGCCAGATCAGGGGGAAGACCAGCACAGCGGCGCACTGGAACACCAGGGTACGCAGGAAGGAGATCAGCGCGGAGGTCAGCCCGTCGTTGAGGGCGGTAAAAAAGGAGGAACCGAAAACCGCCAGTCCGGAAAAGAGGAAGGATATGGAGAAAATGGAAAAGGCGTGGACCGTCATGTCCATCAGCGCCGGGTCATACCCCACAAACAGGAGGGACAGCGGCCGGCCCAGGGTCTCCCCGGCCAGACACATGGCGGCGGAAAAGAGGACGGTCAGCGCCGCGCTCCGCCGCAGCAGGCCCTTGAGCTCTGTCCGGTTCCCCGCGCCGAAGTGGTAGCTGACCACAGGCGCGGCGCCCACGGAATAGCCAATGAAAATACCCTGAAAAATCAGGCTGACATACATCAGCACCCCATAGGCGGCGACGCCGTCCTCCCCGGCCGCCCGCATGAGCTGGAGATTGTAGAGCATGCCGGCCACAGTGACAGCCAGGCCCAGCTTGGGCTTTTCCGCTGTTACGAACAGGCATTGAAAGGCCATTTGAAGGATGAAGCAGGGCAGCGCCAGCAAAATAATCCGTCCATAGAGGACGCTGTCCTCCAGGAGCTGGCCTTGCGCTCCCAGCAGAGCGGCCAAGGGCCGAAGCAGCGCCATGCCCGCCACGGCCAGAACCGCGCCGGAGGCGGCAGCGGCATAGACCAGCAGGGAAAAAATCTCGTTGGCCTTTTCCCGTTTTCCCTGGCCCAGGGTTCTGCCGATGAGGGCGCTGCCGCCGGTGCCGAACATGAAACCGGCGCAGCCCAGAATCATGAGGACCGGCATGATGAAATTGACCGCGGCAAAGGGGATTTTTCCCGCGAAGTTGGACACAAAAAAGCCGTCTACCACGCCGTAAATGGAGGTAAACACCAGCATGATGATCGAGGGAAAGGTAAAGCGCAGCAAGCGCCCGCAATCGAAGTGATCGGACAATTGAATCATGGGTCTCTGAGCTCCTGTTCCAAGTGTAATGTTTCGGTTTCCTTCCGGAAAGCGGTCAGGTACTTTTCTGTCAGCGCCAAATACGTTTCCACGTCTTTCCTGGGCCAGGCGGCGAGCACCGCGTCTTCCGCCTCCATGACCCGAACCGCCGTGCGTTCCGCCAGGCGTATGCCCTGCTCTGTCAGGCAAATATCCTTGTGTTTCGCGTCCGCCCGCTCCAGATAAACGATCCCCTCCGCCTCCAGCCTACGCAGGGCGGAGTTAATGGTCTGCTTGCTGATGCCCGTCCGGACGCAGACCTCCCGCAGGGGGCAGCGAAAACCGCTGTCATAGCCGCAAATGGTATAAAGAATCCGCATCACGCTGTCAGGCAGGCCCAGCCGGACCGCCGCCTCATGGTAGGCTGCGCCGGTCTCGCTGAGCAGATGGTTGAAGCGCTTGAGCGCCTTTGAGCTGTACGGCATAGACGTATCCTCCAATCAGTACGAAATCGTACAAATGTCAAGGGGCGCCGCGGGTTCCGGATGGGCGGGGGTTTTGCTTGACAGAAAAACGCCCTCGGAACACCGGGACGTATTCCGAGGACGTTTGATAAGGCCCTTGAAAAAGCGGCTCAGCTCTCGTCAAAGGCTTTCCGCAGCTTTTCCAGGGCTTTTTTTTCGATGCGGGACACATAGGACCGGGATATCCCACACTTGGCAGCAATCTCCCGCTGAGTCTGCGCGGGCCGTCCGCCCAAGCCGTAGCGAAGCACGATGATTTCTTTTTCACGCCCAGCGAGGCATTGGTCCACGCATTTTCGGATTTTAACGCAGGAGTCCTTGGCGTCCAGATCCTCCAACATGTGATCGTCCACCTTGATGACATCCATCAGGGACAGAGAATTCCCCTCCTGATCGGAATCCAGGGTGTCCGATAGAGACACCTCCCCGGCCAGGCGTTTTGTTTTCCGGAGGTACATCAAAATTTCATTTTCGATGCAGCGGGAGGCGTAGGTCCCCAGCTTGATATTCTTATCCGGCCGGTAGGTGTTGATCGCTTTGATTAAACCAATCGTTCCAATGGAGATCAGGTCGTCCTGGTCTCCGGTTTGGGTGTAATACTTTTTTAAGGGCGGAAGCAAAAGGAAAGGACCTCTGCGGCAACCATATGAAGCTTGGTGTTCCATCCCCCGCGTGTCCGCCCGACAGACTGGGGCCCGTTTTTTTCAAAGCGCCCATGCCGTCTGGATGTACTTTGATACAAGTGGAATCCAGGCTTACTATGGTTACTTGGATTTGTATGATTCCCAGCTGCTGCAAGTGCAAAAACGCCTTTTGCAGCACACCTTTTTTGGCCCAGCGGTTTATCCGGACATAGATCACATGCCAATCCCCGTATTCTTTGGGCAGCCTCCGCCACTTGCACCCATTCTCTACGATGTACAGCACGGCATTCAATGCTTCCAGGTTACTAATTTTCGCTGGCTTCCTTTGCTTGGAAAAACATTCTTGAATTTTTTCATACGGTTCTCTATTCCGTTCCATACTCTTAAGGAACCACTGATTTCATCCACGCGCACGTCTTGACGGCGAAATTTCCGCCTGGACTTCGTGAAAAAAGTTTGAAATCTTTTTGGATTCCTGCACTTTTTGTCACTCGTCAGACAAAAATTTCGCTCGCCAATCCGC
>JAAWCD010000045.1 GCA_022793095.1 Oscillospiraceae bacterium
CGCTGGATGGGCCGGAATTTTTTCGTCCGGCAAGGAAAAAAGCGCAGGAATACTGGATGTATTCCGAGCATGTTTGACGCAGCTGGACGGAAAAAGGCCGGTTCAGACGGTGTGCCAGGAGATTTTGAACAGGCTCTCAGACCACTCGGGCTCCTTGAAGCCGGTGAGCACGAAGCTGCCGCCCACCAGGATGGGCCGCTTGACCAGCATGCCATCCGTGGCCAGCAGGGCAAACTGTTCGTCCTCTGTCATGCCGGGCAGCTTGTCCTTCAGCCCCAACGCCTTGTACTGGAGGCCTGAGGTGTTGAAAAAACGCTTCAGCGGCAGGCCGCTTTTTGCGTGCCACTCCCGTAGTTCCGCCTCCGTGGGGTTCTGCTCCTTGATATGACGGTCCGTGTAGGACACGCCCTTTTCGTCCAGAAACTTTTTTGCCTTCTGGCAGGTAGTGCATTTGGGATACTCCACAAATAAGATGGACATCAAGATCCCTCCTTTTCTTTTTCGCGGTTTCATGGTATCATATTCCCAACGAAATGTAAACCATAGGGAAAGAAAGGATGCGCCCATGATAAAACGGATTTTCACCCTGCTCTGCACCCTCTTCCTGCTCGCCGGCTGTGAGCAGTCCGCCACCCACCAGACTAACGCAGACCTGCCTGTGGCGGACCTCTCCATGGAGAAAGGCGCTCTCACCGTCCACTACATCGACGTGGGACAAGCCGACTCTATTCTGCTGGTCAGCGAGGGCGAAACCATGCTCATTGACGGCGGCAACCGGGCGGACGGTCCCGATGTGGTGAATTACCTGGCCTCCCAGGGCGTCACGAAACTGGACTACGCTGTGGGCACCCACCCTCACGAGGACCACATCGGCGGTCTGCCCGACGTGATTCGTGCATTGGAAATCAACGAATTTTTCCTGCCGGAAAAGACCGCCACGACCCGGATTTATTCCGATATGATGGAGGCGCTGGAGGACACGGACACACCGGTGTCCATCCCCAGCCCTGGCGGCACCTTTACCCTGGGGGCCTGCACAGTAGAGGTCCAGGGCCCCAACCAAATCTATGAGGACGCCAACAACAACTCCATCGTGCTGCGTGTGACCTGTGGGAACACCTCGTTCCTGTTTACCGGCGATATGGAGGCCTTGGCGGAGGAGGACCTGATGGATGCAGGCTTTGTTCCCGCCGCTGACGTGCTCAAGATGGGGCATCACGGGTCCTCCACCTCGTCCAGCCAGGCATTTTTGGATGCGGTGAACCCCACCTATGTGGTAATCTGCTGTGAGACGGGCAACGACTACGGCCACCCTCACCGGGAAACCTTGGCCGCCATCAAGTCGCGGGGCCTGACCATGTACCGCACGGACACCATGGGCACAGTGGTGGCCCACAGCGACGGCGAAAATATCACCTTCACCACGGAGACCGGAGCGGCGGGAGAGACGCCGGGCAGCGTGTCCCAGCCGGGCGCGGTGTACATCGGAAACAAGAACTCTCAGAAGGTCCATTCGGCGAGCTGCTCCGGACTTCCCTCTGAGGGCAACCGGGTGTACTTTGACACCCTGGACGAAGCGCTTGCCGCGGGCTACACAATCTGCGGACAGTGCCGCGCCGAGTAAGAACCTTTTTTGAAAGAAGAGGAACCGAAAAGGACTTTAAACAATGGCTGCTTGTCAGACATTGCGAACCCGTAAGGCCTGACGCCACAGAACAGGAACAGGGGATAGAATGAAGTATACAATTGACCGGTTTGAAGAAGGCTTCGCCCTGCTGGAGGACGAAGCCGGTGAAATGCGCCAGATACCCCGGACCGCCCTGCCGCCCGAAGCCCGGGAGGGCGACCGGCTGGAGGGTGTGGGAACAGGCTATGTTATTTTGGCGGAGGAGACCCGCGCCGCCCAGGCGGAAGCGGATTCCTGGCTCCGGCGGCTGCTGAACCGAAAGCGCCGCCGCTGACAGGCCCTGATTTCGGGGTTATTCCATCATCAAGTTCCATGTCAGGTCAACGCTGTCCAGTCCGATTTCATCCTCGTTGGGAGTACGGAAGCTGTCCACCAGCGGCGTCTGATTTTGAATGAGCGCTTCCAGCCCGTAAAAGTTCCCCTCCACCTGACCCTTGGTCAGACCGAAGGGTTCCTTCTTGGAAATCAGCGCCAGCTTCTCGGGCCGGGTCAGCTTTTTGATGGCGGCTTCCCGCTTCATAGCGGCAGACTTGTCCGGCAGCGCCTCCTGATAGGCCAGGACAGCCGGAAGCCGGGACCGGGTGTATTTGGCTCCCTTGCCCCGGTTGTGGAGGGCCACCCGCCGGGGCACATCGCCGGTATAGCCGGTGTACAACGTGCCGTCTCCGCATTGGAGTATGTAAACGTAGTAATTCTTCATATGTTAAATATAGCATAGCAACCAGTCTTCGTCAAACAGGAGCGAACGCGCAGCCGCGGTTTGGGTAAACCTGCACAGCTGTCACCCCCTGACTCTGCACCGGCAAAAAACAACCGGGAGTGGGCCTGCCTTCTCCCGGTCTTGCTTCCGTCAGATGCCGGAATCAAAGTTCTCAATCTCAATCTGCTGCACCTGCTCGTTCACATCCCGCTGCAAAAAGACCGAGGCCAGCTGTGCAAAGCCCTCTGTGGAATCGCTGACGTAGTAGCGGCAGGCTCCGGGCCGGCCCGGGTCAGCCAGCGCGTCCATGCTTCGCAGCCGGTCCGCCGTCCGCCGGGCTCCCTCTGCGCCGGAGTCTACCAGCTGGACTTCAGGCCCCATAAAGGCGGCGATCACCTCCCGCAGCAGCGGGTAATGGGTGCATCCCAGCACCAGTGTGTCCACCGTCCGGTCCTTCAGAGGCTGAAGGTACTCCCTCACCACAGTTTCAATCACCACATCCCCAGGCCGGAACCGCCCGTTCTCCACCAGCGGCACGAACAGGGGACAGGGCTGGGAAATCAGCTCAGCCTCCGGCCGCAGGGTGGTAATATGCCGCTCATAGGCGCCGGTCCGAATGGTTGCCTGGGTGCCGATGAGGCCAATCCGGCCTGTGCGGGACAGCTCCGCCGCCCGCTGGGACGCCGGGCGGACCACTCCCACAACAGGCAGGCTGCTTTCCGCCGCAACGATATCCAACGCGGTGGAGGACACGGTTCCGCAGGCCACCAGAATAATCTTCAGCTCAAAGGAGGACAGGAAATTCGCATCCTGCCGGGCGTATTTGATGATGGTCTGACGGGAGCGGCCTCCGTAGGGCACCCGGCCCGTGTCGCCAAAGTAGATGATATCCTCTCCCGGCAGCAGGCGGGACAGCTCCCGCACAGCGGTGAGCCCCCCAAGTCCGGAGTCAAATACTCCAATCGGTCGATTGTCCAACTGCATAACCTCCATGCGTCCGGACCGGACGCGTTTTGCTTTCTTCCTACTATATGACAGATGCCTGCGGAACACAAGTCTATTTTTTCTCCAGGCGAAAAATCCGGCAAAAGCGGCCGCCTGTGGCGGCCGCTTTTTAAGCACCTATCCTCAAATCAGGACGCATGCGTCCTCAAAACCCGGTTACTGCATCCGCTCCTGCTTGACTTTATGATCTACCACATGGCGGCTGGCCAGCTCTCTGGTAATCTCCTCCAAGGTGATGCCGCTCTCCACCATGAGCACCATCACATGATAGACGAGGTCTGCGATTTCATAGACCGTCTCGGCCCGGTCCTCCTTCCGGCCGGCAATGATGACCTCAGTGCACTCCTCGCCCACCTTCTTCAGAATCTTGTCCAGGCCCTTTTCAAAGAGATAGGTGGTGTAGCTGCCCTCCTTGGGGGCGGTCTTCCGGCCTGCCAGGAGCTGGTAGAGCCCCTCATAGCAGAAGGGCTTCACCTCGTCGCTGATGTAAACGGGCTGGAAGAAACAGCTTTCCGCGCCGGTGTGGCAGGCGGGGCCCGCCTTCACCACCTGAACCACCAGGGCGTCGGCGTCACAGTCGGCGGTGATGGAGGCCACCCGCTGAATGTTTCCGCTGGTCTCTCCCTTGCGCCACAGCTCCTGACGGCTCCGGCTCCAGAAGCAGGTCCGGCCCTCCGCCAGGGTGATGGCAAGGCTTTCCGCGTTCATGTAGGCCAGGGTGAGGACCTGCTTGGTCTCCGCATCCTGGACAATGGCGGGGATGAGGCCCCGTTCGTCAAATTTCAGTTCCATAAAACCCCTCTTTTCCGCTTTCTTGAACGAAAGCTTGGCAAAGAACTTTAAGCGGCGCTCTACCGGAGCACTGCCATAAACGCGCAGTTTAAAGTTCTTTTTGGTTCTTTTTCTTTCCAGAAAAAGAACCAAAAAATATCAAATCCGCATGTTGACGCCCTGGTCCCGCAGCCAGCGCTTCAGCTCCCGGATGTCCACCTCCCGGCGGTGGAAGATGCTGGCCGCCAGGCCCGCGTCCACCTTGGGATGCTTCAAAAACAGCTCCGCGAAGTCCTCTTTTTTCCCCGCGCCGCCGCTGGCGATGATGGGCACATCCACCCGTGCCGCCAGGGCGTCCAGCAGCTCCAGGTCAAACCCTTGTTTCACCCCGTCGGTGTCAATGCTGTTGGCCACAATCTCGCCCGCGCCGTTCCGGACGCCCTGCTCCGCCCAGTCCAGGGCGTCGATGCCGGTGTCCTCCCGGCCCCCTCTGGCGAAGAGCCGGAATTGGCCGTCCACCCGCCTGATATCCATGCTCAGCACCACGCACTGGTCCCCGTACCGCTTGGCCGCGGCCGGAATCAGGGACGGGTTGGAAATGGCCCCGCTGTTGACGCTCACCTTGTCCGCGCCGCACTTGAGCACCCGGTCGAAGTCGTCCAGGGTCCGGATGCCGCCCCCTACGGTGAGCGGAATGAAAATTTCACTGGCCACCTGCCGGAGCACGTCAGTGAACAGGCCCCGGCCCTCGGCGCTGGCGGTGATATCGTAGAACACCAGTTCGTCCGCACCGGACTCGTTGTAAAAGCGGGCCATTTCCACCGGGCCGGCCACGTCCTGGATGCCCTCGAAGTTGACCCCCTTGACCACCCGGCCGTCCCGCACGTCCAGGCAGGGGATAATTCGTTTGGTAATCATGAGCCCTCCTTTCGCGTCAGCGCCACCGCTTCCCGGAGGCTGAGCCGTCCGGTGTACAGGGCCTTGCCCAGGATGGCTCCGGCTGTGCCCATGGCCTCCAGCTCACTCAGCTCGGCCAGCTCGGTGATGCCGCCGCTGGCCACGATATCCAAGCCGGAAATCTGAGTGAGGCGGCGGTACGCCTCCAGATTGGTCCCCTGCAACCCGCCGTCACGGGAAATATCGGTGTAGATGACCGTGGACACCCCCCAGTCCCGCAGGGTCTCGCAGAAGGCAAAGCTGTCCATACCGGTAGTCTCCAGCCAGCCGTGAGTGGCTACCCGGCCGTCCCGGGCGTCCACGCCCACCGCGATTTTCGGTCCGTATTTCCGGACCATCTCCCGGAGGAAGTCCGGCTGCTGAACCGCGGCAGTACCCAGAATGACCCGGCCCACGCCGGTATCCAGATAGCGGCGGACCCGTTCCTCGTCCCGGATGCCTCCGCCCACCTCCACGAAAAGGCCCTCTGTTTTCAGGATGGCGGAAATGGTGTCAAAGTTGCTCAGTGTGCCGTCCTTGGCTCCGTCCAGGTCCACCAGGTGGAGGTTCCGGGCGCCCTGGGCCTTGAAGTCCTCCGCCACGGAAACCGGGTCAGGGGAATAGACGGTGGTCTGATTGTAATCCCCCTGGTAGAGCCGAACCGCCTGTCCGCTCCTCAGGTCAATGGCGGGAAAGAGTTCCATCATTATGCCCTCCTGTTTTGTTCCTTCCGCTTCTTGAACGGAAAACGAACTTTGAAACGAGTTTGACTGAGTCTCTGCACAAAACCTCACATTTCCCCAAAGGCCCGCAGCAGACGCAGCCCCGCGTCCCCGCTCTTTTCCGGATGGAATTGCGCGCCAATCACACTGCCGGACCGAACCACGCCGGTGACGGGAATCCCGTACTCACTGGCAGCCAGGGTGCTGGCCTCACAGTCCGCGGCGTAGTAGCTGTGGACGTAGTAGAAGTAATCGTCCTCTCTGGAATAGCGGAACAGCGGGTCGCCCTTCTTTTGGATATCCAGCCGGTTCCAGCCGATGTGGGGCACCTTCAGCCCTTGGGGCAGCGCCTCTGAGAGAGGCTTGACCTGGCCGGGCACCAGGCCCAGGCCGGGATGCTCGCCATATTCATAGCTTACGTCGAACAGCAGCTGCATACCCAGGCAGATGCCCAGCAGAGGCTTGCCCCGGGCGGCCTGCGCCCGGATCACCTCCGTTAAACCAGCCTCCCGGAGCTTGGCTGCGGCGTCCCCAAAGGCCCCCACGCCGGGCAGGATAATGCGGTCCGCCGCCTCCAGGCGGGCTTTGTCCCCAGTGACCTCGGTTTCCAGGCCCAGAAAGCGCAGGCTGGAGGCCAGGCTGAACAGGTTGCCCACGCCGTAGTCAATTATGGCAATCATTGTTTTCTCCCTTTCTGTCCTTTTCTTGAACGAAAAGGACCCGCTTTCTTGAACGAAAGCTTGGCAAAGAACTTTAAGCGGCGCCCTACCGGAGCACTGCCATAAACGCGCAGTTTAAAGTTCTTTTTGGTTCTTTTTCTTTCAAGAAAAAGAACGGAACTATAGTATCCCCTTGGTGCTGGGCACCTGGTCCGGGTGCCGGAGGTCCGGGCCCACAGCCTGAGCCATGGCCCGGCCAAAGCCCTTGAACGCAGCCTCAATGATGTGATGGGTGTTTTTTCCCGCCAGCTGCCGGATGTGGAGGGAAGCCCCCACGCTTCGAGTGAAGCCCAGGAAAAATTCCTCCACCAGCTCTGTGTCAAAGTCTCCCACCTTCTGGGCGGGCAGCTCCAGCCCATAACAGCAGCAGGCCCGGCCCGACAGGTCCACGGCGGTGAGCACCAGAGCCTCATCCATGGGGAGGAGGAAGCTGCCGTACCGCTGGATGCCCCGCTTGTCCCCCAGGGCGGCGCGGAAGGCCTCGCCCAGGGCGATGCCCACATCCTCCGTTGTGTGGTGGAAGTCCACGCCGGTGTCCCCATGGCAGGTGAGCTTGAGGCCGAAACCACCGTGCCGGGTGAAGAGCTCCAGCATGTGGTTGAGAAAGCCGCAGCCGGTGTCGATCTGGCAGAATTCCTCGCCGTCCAGATTCAGGGTCAGCTGGATTTTGGTTTCTGCCGTATTGCGTTCTATGTTGGCCGTTCTCATGGATTTTCGCCTCTCTTTTCCAAATGTCATGGCTTGTTCAGCTTTTCCATGTGTTCCAGATACAGGGAGACCTCGCCGCACTTCGGGCAGATCGCCGCTTTTGGAGCCTCCATACGGCCGCCCCACCACTTGTGCCCGTCATCAGTCAGTACAAGACCATACGCCGCGCCCTTTACCTTGACGCCACAGTTTTCCACCATGTCCGCTCCGCACCGAACACATTTTCTCATGACTGCAATTCCTCCGTCACTGCGATAAACCGGCCCATTTCCGTCTCGCTCCCAATGGTCACGCGCACCCATCCGGCAATTAAGGGCCTGTCCCAGTGCCGCACCAGAATCCCTCGCTGGCGCAGCGCCTGATAATACGCCCTGCCGGACATAGCGGGCGGCTTTGTGAAGACGAAATTGGTCTGGCTGTCCAGCACCGTGAACCCCAGCTTCCGCAGCGCCTCCGTCACCCGGCTCCGGGTGGCCTGAATCCGCTGGACACAACTTTGGAAATAGTCTTCATCCTCCATGGCGGCGGTTCCGGCCAGGATGGTCAGCCGGTTCAGATTGTAGGGGTTGAAGCTGAATTTGATCCGGTTGAGGTCCGCAATCAGCTCCGGACTGCCCAGGGCAAACCCCAGCCGTGCCCCGGCCAGCGCACGGGACTTGGAAAAGGTCTGCACCACCAGCAGATTGCCGTACTTCTCCAGCAGGGGGACGCAGCTCTCCCCGCCGAAGTCCACATAGGCTTCATCCACCAGCACCACCTGGTCCGGGTTGGAGGCGATAATCTCTTCCAGCTCCGCCCTGGACAGCGCCAGACCGGTAGGCGCGTTGGGATTTGCCAGCACCACTGTCCCGCCGCAGTCCAGATAATCCGCCGGGTCAATGGAAAAATCCTCTTTCAGGGGGATTTCCTCCGCGCTCACCCCATACAGCCGGGCGAACACCGGATAAAAACCGTAGCTCAGGGCAGGGAAGCGGACTTTCCCGCCGCCATAGGCCTGAAAGGCGAAGGCCAGCACCTCGTCGCTGCCGTTGCCCACAAATACCTGGTCCACGCCCACGCCATACCGTTTGGCAATGGCACTCACCAGAATTCGGGCCTCCGGGTCGGAGTACAGCCGGAGCTTTTCCACCTCCGGCGTGCTGACGGCCTCCAGTACCCTGGGAGAAGGGGGGTAGGGGCTCTCGTTGGTGTTGAGCTTGATGTATTGCTGGTCCTGAGGCTGCTCTCCCGGCACGTAGGGGTCCAGCGCCTGAAGGCTGGCTCGGAGGTAGCGGCTCATGACCGTCCCTCCTGCCGGATGGCCACGCTGCGGGCGTGGGCGGCCAGGCCCTCCCGCCGGGCGAAGTCCTCCACCCGGTCCGCCACCCCGGCCAGCGCGTCCCCGCTGTAGTAGAGGAAGCTGCTCCGCTTCACAAAGTCGTCCACGCCAAGCGGGCTGGAAAACCGCGCGGTGCCGCTGGTGGGCAGGGTGTGGTTGGGTCCGGCAAAGTAGTCCCCCAGGGCCTCGGGCACGCTTCGGCCCAGGAAGACACTGCCCGCGTGCCGGACCGACGGCAGCAGGGCAAAGGGGTCCTCTACCGCCAGTTCCAGGTGCTCCGGGGCAATGGCGTTGGAAATTTCCACCGCCTGGGCAATGGTTTCCGTGATGATGATTTTTCCGTTGTTTTCGATGCTGGCACGGGCGATTTCCTCACGGGGCAGGGCTTGGAGCTGCCGCTCGACCTCCTCCGCCGTGGCCTTTGCCAGCACCTCGCTGTCTGTGACCAGCACAGCGGAGGCCAGCTTGTCGTGCTCCGCCTGGCTGAGCAGGTCCGCCGCCACCCAGGCCGGATTGCAGCCCCCGTCGGCCACCACCAGAATTTCACTGGGGCCGGCAATCATGTCGATATCCACCAGTCCGAAGACCTTCCGCTTGGCTGTGGCTACAAAGATATTGCCGGGACCCACGATTTTGTCCACCTTGGGAACGGTCCCGGTGCCGTAAGCCAGGGCAGCCACCGCACCTGCGCCGCCCAGCTTGAATATGCGGTCCACCCCCGCCACCTTCGCCGCGGCCAGAATTTCCGGCTGAATGGACCCGTCGGGCCGCGGGGGAGTGACCATGATGATTTCCGGCACCCCCGCCAGCTTGGCGGGCACCACATCCATCAGTACGGTGCTGGGATAGCTGGCCGTGCCGCCAGGGACATAAACCCCCGCCCGGTCCACCGGAGTGTACCGCTGGCCCAGCACAATGCCGGACTTGCCGGCCATCACGAAGTCCTTGGGACACTGATTTTTGTGGAAGGCCGCAATGTTGTCCCGCGCCATGGACAGGGTCTTCCGAAAGTCCTCGTCCACCCCGTTCCAGCCTGCCTCCAGCTCCGCCGGACTGACTTCCAATGCGGTCAGCTCCGCATGGTCCAGCTCTTTGGCGTACTGGAACAGGGCCTTGTCCCCGTTCTCCTTCACATTGGCCAGAATGGCGTCCACCAGAGCGCCAACATCCCGCTCCTCCCGGATGTCCCGGTTCAGAATCTGGTCCAAAGTCACGTCTTTGGCATATAAAATCCGCATTCGGTTTCACCTCACGTTGTTTTTGTTCCTGATGCACTTGCAGGGCGGTGGCTTGCCCGCGCCGCCGGTCCACGCAGAGACGTAGGGCCCGATGACCCCATCGGGCCCTACAGGGCGGTGATGGAAGATAACTTCTCTGTCATTTCACAAATGATCTGGTTTTTGAACTTGAAGCTGGACTTGTTGGCAATGAGCCGGGCGCTGATGGGCATAAACTCCGTGACCACCTTCAAATTGTTTTCCCGCAAGGTGTTCCCGCTCTCCACAATGTCCACAATGACGTCGCTCAGCCCCAGGATAGGGGCCAGCTCAATGCTTCCGTTTAAATGAATGATTTCAATGTCCCGGTTCAGGTCCGCGTAATACCGCTTGGCGATGTTCTCAAACTTGGTAGCCACCCGGAGGGTGCGGCTGGTGTCCTCCTCATAGTCCGCCTTGGCGGCCACTGCCATCCGGCATTTCCCAATGTTCAAATCCAACAGCTCGTACACGTCGGGCCGGGACTCCTCCAGAATGTCCTTTCCCACGATGCCCACATCCGCAGCCCCGTGAGCCACGTAAATCGCTACATCGCTGGGCTTTACCAGCAGATACCGGACCCCGGTCTCCGGATTCTCAAAGACCAGCTTCCGGCTGTCCTCGTAAATGCTCCGGCAGTGATAGCCGATGCTGTCCAGCAGCTCATACACCTTGTCGCCCAGCCGCCCCTTGGGCAGCGCAATGTTCAGCACGGCTCCATCACTCCCTTCCCGTTGACCCGCACGGTTTTTCCCGCCCGGATCTGCCCGGCGTCCTCCCGGTCCGGCAGAGCCCGGACCCGCAGGCCCTGGGCCGCCGCCGCCGACACTGCCTTCACCACCAGGGCCGGCTCGATATCCGGCGGATAGCGGAGGAGCAGGTCCAGCTCCCGGTCCTGCCCACGGCCCGGCAGCCGGGCCAGCTCCGACAGGTGCAGGGCAAAGCCGATGCCGCCCCCCGCCTTGCCCAGCTTCCGCAGGATGCCGTCATACCGGCCCCCCAGCAGCACCGGCCGGGGCAGTCCCTCCAGATAGCCCCGAAACAGGATGCCGTTATAGTAATCCGTGTCTCCCAGCAGAGACAGGTCCAACTGGAACCGCTCCCCATGGCCCACGGCCTCCGCCGCCCGGTAAACCTGCTCCAGCTCATCCAGGGCTTGGGCCATGGCCTGGCTCCGGCAGAGCTGCCGGGCCCGCTCCAGGGCGGACTGGAAGGGACCGTACAGGCTGGTCATGGCCACGAGGGCGCTCCGGTCCGCCTCGCTTAGGCCCGCCTCCGCCGCCACAGCGGCCAGAGCGGAGACGTTTTTCTGGCACAGAGCGGTGAGGGTCCGGCTTCGGGGACCGTCCGCCAGCCCAAGGGCATCCAGCAGGGCCACGCCAAAGCCCATATGGCTCACCTCCAGCAGGTAGCTGGGCCCGGCCTGCCGCAGGCTCTCCGCCGCCAATACCGCCACTTCCGCTTCCGCGCAGCCGTCAATGGCGCCGATGTACTCCAGCCCCATCTGACTGATTTCCCGGAAGGTGTGGCTCTCCGCGCTGGGGCGGTACACGCTTTCCATATAGTAAAGCTTCTCCGGCGCGGCGGGCTCCCTGGCCGCGTGGCGGACGATGCTCAGTGTCACGTCCGGCTTGAGGGCCATCAGCCGCCCGTCCAGGTCGGTGAAGGCGATAATATTTTCACTGGACAGGAAGCTCTTATGTTCCAGATAAAGGCTGTACTCCTCAAACTGTCCCATCCGGTATTTCTGATAGCCATACTGTTCGTACAGCTTGCGAAGGGCCAGACTGACCCGCTCTTCCGGGGCCAGGATATCTGCTTGCTCCATAAAAGACCTCCTTGTTCTTTATCATGCTAATGCGTTAATTTATTAGAAAGTATACCACATTTCCACAAAGATTTCCACCGTTATTTTGCCGGTTCCCTCGTTATTTTTCCGCCTGCTTTCATGCGGAAAGACAGCGTTAGGTTATTGTACCTGATTTTTGAGGGATTGACAAGGGTCTTCGCATGGAGTGCAGGTGTTCCGTGCCTTTACCGGCAAATTTCTTCAAATTTGCCGCTGCGCTCTCCTGCCCGGCCTGGGGCCGCCTTTGGCATTGACAAACACAAGGCCCCACGGTTTTAGCCGTGGGGCCTCGTGTTTTCCAATCAGGCGGTATACCCTTTTGCTGTGTCAAGGATGATGGTATTGGCCGCGCCGTCCCAGTCCACGCCGAAGTCAAAAGCCTGTCCAATGTCCCGGAGCTTGAAATAGTTGTTGCCTCCGATGTTGTAGGCATCCAGGGCGGTTTCCACACCGTCGAGCAGGATCTTGGAGCTGGTGTGCGTGGCCGTCTGAGCCGCGCCGGAACCGGCGGTCATCTCGCCGCCTACGGCGGTGTAGGGCTGGCCGGAAATCAGGGAAATGGCGTTGGCCGCGCCATCCCAGGAGACCTCAAACTGCTTCTCTGTGCCGTTGAGCACATAGGCCAGGTCCCGGAGCTTGAAGTAGTTGGCCCCGCCGATGTTGCAGGCGTCGAAGGCCACATTCGCGCCGTTCACCAGCACTGTGGAAGCGGTGGGCGTGGCGGTGAGGGCAGGGGCCGCAGGCTGGACGGGCGCGTCCGGGGTGGGCGTTACCGGCGCTGCGGGCGCGGGACCGGCCGCGAACTTCAGCCCGTTTTCCAGCGCGTAGGTTTCCGCGTAGCTGCCCGCCTCGCCATAAATGGTCAGATTGGGGTTGGGAACTCTTGTGGCCACATACCCGCCGTTCTCATTCGGCACCATTTCCTCAACCGTGAACGCATCCTCTCCAATGGACGTCACACTGGCCGGGATGGTCACGCTGACCAGATTATCACACCGGGCAAACGCTTCCCATCCAATCCCCGCGCCCTCGGAAATCACTACACTGACCAGGCCCGCGCCATCGAATGCGTTTTTTGGAATCCAATCCAGATGCGAGAGGTCCAGACTGGTAAGCTGTTCGCAGCCGGAGAAGGAATATCCGCTTCCGCTGAGCCAGCTGATATAGCGCCCGCCCAAATCCAGGGTCATTTGCCTGCACCCGGAGAAGGACGAGTTGTCTATTTCCAGGCCCCCTTCGCCCGCAATCGAAACAAACGTCAAGTTGTGGCAGGCGCTGAAAGAATACGCGCCGATTTTCTCCACACTGGCCGGGAGTTCCACACGGATGAGATCACCCCGTTTTTCAAAGGCATGGTCGCCGATGTGTTCCACTCCGTCGAGGACGGTCAGTACGCCGTTTTCCAATCTGTACTGGTCCGGATGCAGTTCCTCCGTGGGGGTAAGGTCCGCCAAGGCCGGAACCATCATGGCCAGACAGGCCGTCAAAGCCAGAAGCAGGGATAAAAACCGTTTTCTCATTTTTCTTCCTCTTTTCCTTTTTGATTTGAAGGATTCCAACAGACCTTCCCAAAGGCGGAGCTTCGGCATTTCTCCGCCTCCGGGCGTCTGCCGGAAACATAAAAGCGGTGCCGAGCTTTCAAAACCCAGCACCGCTTTGATTGCTCAAACGCGAACGCACGGCCCATTCTATCCTTGCCAAGGGGTTGAAAAATGGATATAATAAGCCCGTGGTGCAACTTTTGTTGCTGTGCTGAGTGGTCTGCTCACTCGTACAGGGCCGTAGGGCGGTTCCAACACCCTGCGGCCTGCCGCTGTTTATGTTCCCAATGGCAATTTTACTCGCTGTTTCGCGAAATTGCAAGCTCTTTTCTTATAAAATGACAAAAACAAGCCGGACTGCCGCCCTTTTAGGCGGCCGTTCCCATGTTCAAGCGCCTTTTTTCAAAACAGGAGCTATACCAGAAACCATCGGCTTGTTTCCCAGCAAATTTTATGATATGATAACACAATCAAGCGACAGGAGGTTTTCCGTGAACATCGGAACAGTGACAATCGACTCCCGGCTTGCCCTGGCCCCCATGGCTGGGGTGACGGATCTGGCCTTCCGGACCATCTGCCGGGAACTGGGCGCGGGGCTGACCTACACGGAAATGGTCAGCGCCAAGGCCCTGTGTTATCAGGATAAAAAGACGATACCCCTTATGGAGCTGGGCGCGGAAGAGCACCCGGCGGCGGTCCAGCTGTTCGGCAGCGACCCCGCCTGCATGGAGGAGGCGGCCGCCAAGGTGGCGGAGCTGGCCAGGCCGGACCTCATTGATATCAACATGGGCTGTCCGGTGCCGAAAATCGCCAACAGCGGCGACGGCTCGGCGCTGATGCGGGACCCGGAAAAAGCGGGGCGCATTGTGGAGGCGGTCATCCGCGGCAGCGCCCTGCCGGTCACGGTGAAGACCCGGAAGGGCTGGGACAAGGGCAGCGTGAACGCAGTGGAGATGGCGAAAACCCTGGAAGCCGCCGGAGCGGCGGCAGTGGCGATTCATGGCCGGACCAAGACGCAGATGTACTCCGGAACAGCGGATTGGGACATCATCCGGGCGGTAAAGGAAGCGGTGAACATTCCGGTCATCGCAAACGGCGATATTTTCTCCGCCCGTGACGCGGTGCGGATTTTAAAATACACAGGTGCGGATATGGCTATGGTGGGCCGGGGCGTGTTCGGCAATCCCTGGATTTTCGCCCAGGCCAGGGCCGCGCTGGCGGGGGAGGAGATCCCGCCCATGCCGCCGCTGGCGGAGCGGTGCGGCACGGCAGTGCGGCAGTTTGAGCTGGCCAAGGAGAACAAGGGGGAGAAGGTGGCCTGTCTGGAGGCCCGGCGGCACTACGCCTGGTATCTCAAGGGCGTGCCCCACGCGGCCTACTGGAAGGAGCAAATCTGCCATATCACCACCATGGAGGACGTCTACCGGGTCACCGCCGGCATCAAGCGGGAACTCAAAGACCCCCCTCCGCTTTCTTGAAAGAAAGCTTGGCAAAGAACTTCAAGCTGGCGGGCCGCGGAGGAGTTCAAGGGGGTGCGTTGCCCTCCGGAAATTTGTTTTCCGGCTGCGGGATAAAGCGGCTGGCCCGGCCGTATGGATTCGCGGTGGTCTCATCGGGCCGTATGCGGTGTTGCTCCGGCGGCAGCGCCGCAGTCTGCCCGCATAAAGTTCTTTTTGCTTCTTTTTCTTTCAAGAAAAAGAAGGGAGAAAGGAAGTGAAAGCAGGATGGAGGAGATGGAGCTGGTTGCCCGGGCGAAAAAGGGCGATCAGGATGCCTTTGGGGAGCTGGTGCGGCTCCACGAGAGAAAAGTGTACAACCTGGCGGTCCGGATGATGGGCAATCCTCAGGACGGCGAGGACGCGGCTCAGGAAGCCCTTCTCGCCGCCTGGCGGGGACTGGCCATGTTCAAGGGAGACAGCTCCTTTGCCACCTGGCTTTACCGCCTGACCTCCAACGCCTGTATTGACCGGCTGCGGAAGGAAAAGCGGCGGACCGCCATTGCGCCCTCCGTCTCCCTGGACGGCGAGGAGGGGGACGCCCTTCCCCTGCCCGACCTGCGTTATGACCCGGCAGAGACGGTCGAGCGGCAGGAGCTGCGGGCCGCTGTCCGCCGCTGTATGGACGCCCTCTCCGGCGAGCACCGCCAGGTGCTCAGCCTGCGGGAGTTTTCCGGCCTGAGCTATGCTGAAATTGGCGGCATGCTCAACCTGGAGGAGGGAACTGTCAAGTCCCGTATCTGCCGCGCCCGGCTCCAGCTGCGGAAATTACTGCTGGCGGACGGGAACTTTTCGGAAGAAGCCTCGTCTAAGATAGCAGGAAGGGGGGAGCGGCATGGATTGTGACCAGGCGTTGGAACATATCAGCGCCGCGCTGGACGGCGAATTGACCGGCAGCGCACTGGCCGGCCTGAAGGCCCATTTGGCATCCTGCCCGGACTGCCGCGCTCTCTATGAGGAGCTGCGGGAAATTCAGGCTGGTCTGCTGGCGTCCACAGAGGACCCGCCGGAGGGGTTCCACGACCGGCTGATGGCCGCGGTGGCGGCGGAGCCCATGCCGGTGGTGAAACAGAACAGCCGCCGGAGAGCGTGGACCGCTGTGGCGGCGGCAGCGGCGGTGGCGGCACTGGTGCTGCTCCCGCAGTGGAACGGGATAAGCGTCAGCAACGGCGCACCCGCGCCCATGATGGCCGCGCCTGCGGGCGGCAGCGGGCCTGCCGCAGACGGCGCGGAATCCGCACCGGCGGAAGGCCAAAGTACGGAAGACTTTGACGCGCCGGCAGACGTCAGCCAGGAAAAAAACGTATTTCACCGTTCAGCGCCGGACAGTCAGGAAGCCGGCCCCCAAAATGATGTAATGGTATCTTCCGCCATGACACCGGAGCTGGCGCCCGCCGCTGTGCCCTTCACCGCAGACGGGGCCTCGGGCAGCGCGCTTCCCCGCGGCGCTGTGGTGACGGTGGCAGGCGAGCTCCCAGAGGGCTACGCTTGGGACGGGAACGGCACGCTGGAGCTGGCCGCGGAGGAGCTGCCCCAGCTGGAGGCCGCGCTGACCGCGGCGGGAATTCCCTATACGGTGGAAGACGGCTCAGGGGCCGAACTTGTTTTGGTGGTTCGCGGGGAGCCGCAAGCGTAACGGAAGCTGCCTGACCCATTGTTTAGACTGTTTTGGCAGGCCAAGGGCCGCTGATTTCATCAGCGGCCCTTGGCCTGTTCTTCTTTTCTGAACCATGGAACGACACTTGCTTTTGCGAGGCAATAGGAGCTTTAAGCTCTGCTTTACAGCAGCTCGACTGCGCCCAGCAGCACCAACAGCAGCCCGGACAGCGGCATGCCATACCGTCCCAGCCAGGTCCCTTCTGCCCGCCGCCCCATGGCGAGCCCAGTCCAAAGGGCCAGCAGGGTGATTGCCAGATTGACCAGCGCCACCGGCAGCGGTGCCAATCCCGCCACCCCGGCGGCCACGCCCATGCCGCTGTTGTTGACCGCCAGCGCCGCGGCCAGCGGCACACAGGACAGGGCGGATTCCGGCGAAGAGGGAATGTCCTCCGTCCGGCCCAGACTCTGGAGCCAGTCCAGCACAGTCCACAGTCCCATGGCCACCAATACCAGCGCGCCCAGCATTCCGGCGGTGTCCGGGGCGAGCAGCCCCTCCGCCGCCGCGCCCAGCATCAGGGCCAGCCAGGTGGCCCCGGTGGTGACGCCGGAAATAACCAGCCATTCCCCCACCTGGAGCCGCACGCCCTTCAGACCCCAAGCCAGGGCCAGAATCCATGTATCCAGATTGGAGGCCAGCCCAAATAGACCGGCTGTCAAAATCATATGAACGAAACTCACAAGACACCTTCTTTCCCCCCATCTTATGCAGGAGGAAAAATTTGGTCCATACGAGCAGAAAACGGCGGGCTCTGCCAGATGCAGAAACCCGCCGTCAATTTTAAGGAACCGCTGATTTAACCGGTGGTTCCTTGAATCCTTTGCTGCGCTCCGTTCAAATAAGAGCGCGAACCGCTTAAATGTCGTTCTGATCCCGGACCTCTACATCCAGATACAGATTTTCCCCGTTCCGAACCACAGTCAGGCGGAGAGAATCGCCGGGCCGAAGGCCGGATTTGATTTCGTTCACCTCTTCCACTGTGGTCACCGCGCCGCCGTTTACCGCTGTAATCAGGTCTCCGCTCTGGAGGCCGGCGTCCGCCGCCCCGGTGCCGTCAATCACCGATTCCACATAGACCCCAGTCTCCGAGGGCCTGCCGTAGATGCCGATGGTCAGCCGGTCCGTAAGGTAGCCTTGGGCGATCAGCTCCTCCACAATGGGCTTCGCCTGAACCGTGGGAATGGCAAAGCCCAGGCCCTCAATGGTGGAGTAATTGGACATCATTTTGATGGTGTTGATGCCCACCACCTGGCCCTTTCCGTTAATCAGCGGCCCGCCGGAGTTGCCTTCGTTCAGGGCGGCCGTGGTCTGAATCAGAGTCATCACCCGGCCGTCCACCATCACATCCCGGTTAATGGCGGAAATAATGCCGTTGGTCAGGGTGCCCCGAAGCTGCTCCCCCAACGGGTTGCCAATGGCCAGGGCCTCGTCTCCCACCGTCAGCTCATCTGACATTCCAAACTCTGCCGGAACCAGGTTCTGGGCGCGAATTTTGAGCACCGCCAAGTCCGTTTCTCCGTCCCGGCCCACCAATTCGGCGCTTATTTCTGTTCCGCTGTCCAATACCACAGTCACCGAATAGCCGTCCTCAATGACATGGCTGTTGGTGAGGATGTAACCGTCCTCCGTGAGCACGATACCCGTGCCCACGCCATATCCCCCCTGCCGCGAGGTCCGCACTGTCACAACAGAGGGTATATTTTTCTGGTAAATATCCTGATAGGACAGTATCTCCCGGCCCTCGCCGGAAACCAGCTCCAGCGCCACCTGGGCCCCCGGCGCGAAGCGGGGCAGCTCCGGCGGCGGCGAGGGCGTCTCCTGGGAGAAATCCGGCTCCGGCACAGGACCCAGCATAAGCCGGGGCCAAATCACATACCGAAGCAAAAGCGACGTGACGCCCAGAATCAGGAACAGCGCCGCAAAGACGAGCAGAATGATCCGGTTGGTCCGCTGGGTTCGGGACATCCGGCCCGGCCCGGCCTCCCAAGGCGCCTCCCGCTCCGGCTGCCGGTCCCAGGGGTCCTGTTCATATGAAAATCGGTCCATGGAAACGCCCCTTTCCCCGCCTCTTTCTTAAAAGAAAAAGGCACAAAAAGAACTTTAAGCTTTGTTCTCTTCCAGCCAGTACAGGCCAGTAGGGGAATGGGGTCATCAGGCCCTGCAAGGTCCCCTACAGCTCCAATAGAACCAGTTTAAAGTTCTTTTGCCTACTTTTCGTTCAAGAAAAGTAGGTTACTTGGCCAGCGTCAGCGTGAACGTGAACTCGGTCACGCCATCTTCACTGGTGACGGTGATGTTTTCCTTGTGGTTGTTCAGAACGGACTTGACGATGTAGAGCCCCAGCCCCACGCCCTCCTTGTCCACGCTGCGGGACTGGTCGCTCTTGTGGAACCGGTCGAACACCAGCTCCAGCTCGTCCGGCGGAATGGTTTCGCCCCTGTTGCGGACAGACACATGGGCCTTGCCGTCCTTCCCGGCGGTGACGGAGATCCCCAGGGTCTCCCCCTTGGCGGAAAACTTGATGGCGTTGTCCAGCAGGTTGTAGCACACCTGGGTGATGCCGTCCGGCTCCCCCCAGACCATCACCGGCTCCTCGGGAATCTGGCAGTCCACGTCCAGGCTCCGGGCGTTGACCTTGCCTTCCAGGCTGACCAGCACCCGGCACATGATTTCCGACACGTCAAACTGTTCCTGCGCGGTGATGATGTCATCCTCCTTGGCCTGAAGCTGGGACAGGTCCAGCATCCGCCGGACCAGGCGGCTCAGCCGCCTGGTCTCCGAGGAGACCACCATCAGGGCGTCCCGCTCCTTCTCGGGCGGAATGGTGCCGTCCAAAATGCCGTCGGCAAAGCCGGCAATGGTGGTCATGGGCGTCTTCAGCTCGTGGGACACGTTGGAGATGAACTCCCGCCGCCGCCCTTCCGCTGTGGACAGGGAATCCGCCATGGCATTGAAGGCCGCGGCCAGCTCTCCCACCTCATCGTCCCGGCTGGCGGCCTCCACCCGAACATCAAATTCCCCGTGACCGAACCGGCGGGCCGCGTCGGCCATCTCCTTCAGGGGCATGGTCTGCCGCATGGAGGTGATGGAGGAGGAGATGAAGGCGATAATCAGCACCACCAGGGCTGTAAAGAAAAAGATGTTAGAAAAGGCCCGCCACATTTCCGTAAAGGAAGACGCCTGCGTGGCCATGAAGGCCAGGCCCAAAACCATGGTCTCACCGTCCGAGCGCAGGGCCAAAATAGGACGGCCCACCACAAAGCGGGATTCCTGGTACATGCCGCCCAGCGTGGTCATGCCGGAGTAAAGTCCGCTTCCTGTGGTCTCCAGCACCACCGCTTCAGGCAGCTGCCAGCCCCGCAGGTTGGTGGAGATGGAGCTCTCCGCGGCCATGGCCACCACCCCTTCCGGCGTGGTCAGAATGACATGGGAGCCGGACATTTGGGACAGGGCGATCATGATGGTCTGAAAGTTTTCATTTTGAATGGTCATGCCGTTGAGCTGGACCTTGGCCGCCATGGAGGACACGGCGGTCACGTTTTCCAGCAGGGTGTCCTGCTTCTCCCGGATGGTGTACTGATAGGACAGGGTGATAAACGCGGAGCCCAGCAGGGCGAAGGAGACCAAAATCATGCCGGCGGTCAGAAGGAAATGCCGCCTGTAAATGCTGTTGCTCACAAACGAGCCCCTTTCTCGCAGCCTTAGAAGCTGTATTCACAACCGCTGAACGGCGTCTGAGCTTGTCTGGCGGCAAAGTCCTGCGCCCGGCCACCATCCCCCCGGTTATGAATACAGCTTCTTATTGAATCACTTCAAATTTGTAGCCCACGCCCCAGACGGTTTTCAGCGACCACTTTTCGCTGACGCCCTCCAGCTTTTCCCGCAGGCGCTTGATGTGAACATCCACCGTCCGGGAGTCTCCAAAGTAGTCAAAGCCCCAAACCTCATCCAGGAGTTGATTCCGGGTGAAAACCCGGTTGGGGGAGGAGGCCATGTGATACAAAAGCTCCATTTCCTTGGGCGGGGTGTCCACCCGGCGCCCGTTCACCAGCAGCTCGTAGGAGTCCAGGTTGATGACCAGCTTGTCATAGGTCAGCTTTTTCTCCTGAACCTCGTCGGGAAGGGTCCGGCGCAGCACCGCATGGATGCGGGCCAGCACCTCCTTCATCTCAAAGGGCTTGACAATGTAGTCGTCCGCGCCCATTTCCAGGCCGGAAACCTTGTCCAGGGTTTCCCCCTTGGCGGTAAGCATGATGATAGGCGTCTTGCTGCCGTCCTCACGGATTTTGCGGCACACGCCCCAACCGTCCATGACTGGAAGCATAATGTCCAGCAGAACCAGATCCGGCTCAAGGGACCGGAACAGCTCCACACCCTTGCCCCCGTCCGGGGCGATTTCGGAGGTAAAGCCCTCCTTTTCCAGATAGAGCTGAAGAAGCTGCGCGATATTGCTGTCGTCCTCGACAATAAGCACCTTGGTTGCCATAAAAAGTCCCCCCGATGATAATTACAGATTCTCAGCGCTGATTTCCAGATGAGCATTTTGTTCAATGTATCATTATAGCTCAATTTTTCTCCCAGGAGGTGAATTTTTTGTGAATAGAGAACCATCCGTCTCAGCCGGCATAATCCCGGTCCACGGAGACCACGCAGTAAAAGGACGCGCCCACCTGCTCCCGGACCAGACGGCCGACCTCCGCCACTGCCTCCCCGTCGCTCAGCTTCAGCCCGTAGGGCAGCAGCAGGTCGAAAATGAGGTTGGTGTGAATGGGCCCTGGGGTAATGCGGAAATCGTGGATGGACGCCTCCGGCGACAGGGCCCGGACCAGCTCGCTCACCTGCTGCCGCAGATCCAGGGTCTGGGGATCGTCGGTGGCGATGGGGTCCATGTGAATGACCGCCACTGTGGAAAACTTTTCGCCCAGCTCCCGCTCAATGTTGTCGATGGTGTCGTGAATGTGCAGAATGTCCGCGTGCTGAGGGACCTCGGCGTGCATGCTCATCATGGAGCGGCCCGGTCCGTAGTCGTGGATAATGAGGTCGTGGACGCCGGTGACTTCGGAATGGGCCAGCACAGTGCGCTTGATTTCCTGGACCAGCGCCGGGTCCGGCGGCTCGCCCAGCAGGGGGTTCAGGGTGTCTCTGGCGGAGGAAAAGCCGGTGTAGAGGATGAACAGCGCCACCAGGATGCCGGCCCAGCCGTCGATGTGAACCCCGGTGAACCGGCCCACCGCCGCGCCGGCCAGCACGACGGCGGTGGCGGCGGAGTCGGTGAGGGAATCGGCGGCGGCGGCGGCCATGGCAGCGGAGCCCAGCTTTTTGCTCAAGCATCGGTTGAAGCGGTACATCCAGAGCTTGACGCAGATGGCGGCGGCCAGGATGCCCATGGAGAGATAGGAAAACTCCACCTGTGCCGGGTGGAGAATCTTGTCCACAGAGGTTTTGGCCAGCTCCACGCCCACCAGCAAAATGGCCAGGGACACCAGCAGGCCGGCCAGATACTCAATGCGGCCGTGGCCAAAGGGATGGTCTTTGTCCGCCTTCTGTCCGGCCATTTTGAAGCCGGCCAGAGTGACCACCGAGGAGCCCGCATCGGACAAGTTGTTGAAGGCGTCGGCGGTGATGGCGATGGATCCGGAAATCAGGCCGGCGAAGGCCTTGCCCGCGAACAGCAGCAGGTTAAGCACAATGCCCACGCAGCCGGAGAAAGCGCCGTAGGCCTGCCGGACCTGGGGGTTCTGGACCTCCTCGCTGTTGGGAATCAGACGTTTTATAAGCGCGTTGAGCATGGGAATATTTCCTCCCTCGGAAAAATCCACGAAATTAAAATATTATATGATTATCTCACGTCCTTGATGCGCCGTCAATGGTTTTCTCTTCTTTTTCTTAAAAGAAAAAGAAGCAAAAAGAACTTCAGGCTGATTCTATCCCGGCCCATGGAAACCTGGATGGCCCGATGACCTCATCGGACCCTCCAGCAGATTTCTCCAAACTGGCCGTAGAATTCAGCTTAACGTCCTTTTGCTTCTTCCTGGCATGGCTGCTAAGAGCCTATCCCGGAATTCGGCGTGCACATCTTGCGCCGTCAGATTTTTCGTCAAGGGAAGCCAAAATCCCCGGCAATCCTTTGTGGATTGCCGGGGATTTTGGTGAAGCATGGCGGAAACTATGCAGGCTAGATGCGTGCGAATCAGTTTGAGATAGGCTCTAAGTTATGAAAACAGGTTTTTTCGTGTGCTGCGGCACCTTGGGGAAACAAGGCTTTACGCATGTTCAGGAGAAGCGGGAATACAAATGGTCATCCGTGTTCCGGCGTTGACCCGGCTGACCACTTCAATCCAGCCGTTATGCCGTTCCACAATATATTTCGCGATGGACAGCCCCAGGCCGGTGCCGCCGGTCTGCCGGGCCCTGGACTCGTCGGTGCGGTAGAACCGCTCGAAGACGTGGGGCAGCGACTCCGGTGGGATTCCCTGTCCCTCGTCGGTGACGGACAGCCGGGCTGTGCCGTTCTCCACGGCCAGCGCCAGCGCCACCCGGCCCCCGGCCGGGGTGTACTTGAGGGCGTTGTCCACCACCACTCGTAAAGCCTGCTTCATCAGGCCGTCGTCCGCCATAACCTGCACACCGGGCGCGATTTGGCCGTCCAGCCGGTGGTCCTTATCGATGAGCTCCGTCTCCTGGAACACCTCCTCCGCCAGGGCGGAGAGGTTCAGTTCCTCCATCTGGACCCGCATGGAGTCGTTGTCCCCGCGGGCCAGGAACAGCAGCTGTTCCACCAGCACCTTCATGGACTCCGCCTCGCTCCGAATGGCTGTAATAGCCTCCTGCCGGGTCTCCGGGTCATCCTTGCCCCACCGGTCCAGCAGGTTGGCATAGCCCTGAATGACCGCGATGGGCGTTCTGAGCTCGTGGGAGGCGTCGGAGACAAACCGGGCCTGGGCCTTGTAACCCTGGTCAATGCGCTCCAGCATGGCATTGATGGACACCGCCAGCGCGTTCAGCTCCTTCTGGCCGCCAGAGGCCGAAATACGGGTATCCAGATGGGCGGTGTCGATTTTGTCCAGCTTGCCCGCCAATTTTGACAGCTCCTTGGGGGACATATCCGCGTTCAGGGAATCCGCTGTTTCCGCCAGGGCCCGGATAGGAGCCAGCGCCTTTTGAATGGCCTTCCGATTGTCAAACAGGCCGCTAATCAGCGTGGCCAGCTCTCCCACCAGCATCACCACCGCCGCGAAGGAGAACATGGATACCGCGTCCTCCAGGTCCGCGGTGACGGACAGAACCCCCTGCTCCAGCTCCACCTCCACCGTGTAGGCGGTCCGCTCACCGGAGGCGCCGGACCAGAACAGGCCGCCCAGTCCGGAGCCTTCGCTCCAGGTGATGGTCCGCCGGCCCTGCCGGGTGTTCTGGGGAAGCCAGGCGGTCCAGCCGCCGCCGAGCTTGGCGCCCTGGGCCGGCGCTTCACTCCAGCGAACCGTGAAGCCGGCGGCGGCAAGCAGGCTGTCTTCCTCTGGCGAGGCCCCCGCTTCCACCGCGGAAACAATCTGGCTGACGCTCCGCTCGGTCCGCTGCCAGACGCCGCAGAAGGCCACCAGCAGCAGGAGAAGGTCCAGGACCAGAAAGGCGGAAAAAAGCTGTGTGAACAGGTGCCAGTTCAGCTTCCGGGTCAGAGAGCTCCGCCTGCGCTTGCTTCTCGCCCGCCCTGTTTTTACCTTTTTCGGCATGACGCCCCACCTCCCTGCCGCTGCTTTTCAGAAGCAGCCCGCTTTTTCAGACGGCGGTTCTTTTTACGCGCTCCCCGCCAGCCACTCCAGCACCGGGTTCAGCTGTCCTTCGCTGACCCAGTCGCCGCCCCGCCGGAAGGCCTCTTGCATGGCCTTTTCCTCCGCGCTTTTGGGGGGATTTTTGGTGACTGCCCTGGACATGGCCGCCATCATGGGTTTGTAAAGGCCGGTGAGCTTCTCCGGCCGGTAGCCGCCCCGCAGGTAGAACAGCGGCACTGTCTTCACATCCGCCTGACGGGCCAGCTTATCCAGGTAATCCGAGTCCTGCATGGCCATGCCCACCGCGCAGACCGCCGCAATGGAAAACTGCCGGCGGGCCTTTTTCATGCCCTTGACGTTTCCCGCGCACAGCCAGCCCAGATAGATCACCCTGCTGCCCCGGCTCAGCTTTTGAAGGGACTCCTTCAGCGGGAGAACCGGCAGGCCGGTCTTTTTCTCCAGCATGGCGGCGTACCGGGCGGTGAAACCGGTGTTTGAGGTGTATACAATCGCGTCAATGTTCATCATAAGCTCCTTAAACCGTCATACGTCATACTTGACCACGTAACCCACGCCCCGGACCGTGTGGATGAGCTTGACATGGAATGCCTCGTCGATTTTGGTCCGCAGGAACCGGATGTACACATCCACGGCGTTGGTCTCGCCCACGAAGTCAAAGCCCCACACATGGTCCAGCAGGGATTCCCGGGAAATGACCTTCTCCCGGTTCTCCATCAGGTAGTGCAGCAGGTCGAATTCCCGGCGGGTTAGCTCCACGCTCTCCCCGTTCACTGTCACCTCGTGGCGGTCCACATCCATGCTGAGGGGGCCTACGGTGAGCGTGTGGGCCTCCTGCTGGGCGGGCCGCTTGCGAAGGGCCGCCCGGATGCGGGCCAGCAGCTCTTCAATGGCAAAGGGCTTTGTGATGTAGTCATCCGCCCCGGAATCCAGGCCGGACACCTTGTCCACCACAGTGTCCCGGGCGGTGAGCATAATGACGGGAACGGTGCTCTCCCGGCGGAGCCGGCGGAGCACCTCCATACCCGACAGGGCGGGCAGCATGATGTCCAGCAGAATGAGACCGTGCTCACCGGACAAAGCCCGTTCCAGGCCGGTCCGCCCGTCAAAGGCTTTTTCCACCTCGTAGCCCTCATAGCGGAGCTCCAGCTCCACCATTCGGGCCAGCTTTTCCTCATCCTCAATCAGCAGAATCTTTTCCGCCAAGATACTCAACTCCTTCTCTTCTTTTTCTTGAAAGAAAAAGAAGCAAAAAGAACTTCAAGCTGCTTGACAGGCAGCGCGGACTCAAAGGGCCCGGCGCTCCCCGTCGGGCCCTCTTCCGCGACCGCGTTCTCCAGGTGGATTACTCCCCGCTTCTGGACTGCTCCTGCCGCCAGCTCTTTTTCACGTTGTCCCGGATGCCCTCCGCCGTGTCAGTGACCCGGTCCATCACGCTGTTGACCGCCTCCCGGCCCAGGTCGGGCCCGGAGAAGTGATAGCGGTAGCCGCAGAACAGGCCCAATACCATCAGCGGAACCACAATCCAGAACCCGGCCAGCATCAGCAGCGCGCCCATCAGCACCGGAATAGACAGCAGCACCTTGCCGTTTTTCTCCGCCTGGATGTTGTTGTCCAAGCTCTTCTGGAAGAGGTCCTTGGCCTTGGTCTTGAACTCCTCCCAGGAGGGGTTCCAATGGTCCTTTCCGCCTGCGCCGGGGCCCTCGCCCTTGGTGCAGCTGGGAATGGGAATCTCCGGTCCACGGGTGGAGTAGGAGCCTCCGGCTGTGCTGCCGGTCTTTCCCTGCCGCTCCAGCCAGATCAGCGCGTCCAGCAAATCGCCGTTGTTCTGCTCCAGGGCAATCTTGGCTTCCTCAAAGGAGACGTTTGCCCGCTCCCGCAGTTTGTCTACCTGTTCCAAAGTGATCGTCATGACCGATCCCCCATTTCATCTTTGATGCTACCAGTATACGCCGCCAGGGCTGAAAAAGGCTTTTAGGTTTTCTTTAAATTCCATTAAAATCATCGACGGGAAGCGGGAAAATCCGCCGGTCCACCCTTGCCAAGAATGGGATTGGCTGTTACAATATAAGGCATATTATATGATACCGCATCCCGGCGCGGCGCGCAAGGGGGCGGCTTCAGGAAGGGAGCGTTTGACTGATGAAGCGTAGACAAAAGCTGACTTATTTTCTCGCGGGCCTGCTGTCCGCCCTCCTGCTGGCGGGGGCCGTCAACCCGGCTCTCGCCGCCATGGCGGGAAAGACCATTCAGGTGTTCACCGGCGTGAACATCTACATTGACGACGTGAAGCTAAACCCCAAGGACGCCAACGGAAACCCGGTGGAGGCGTTCATCTACAACGGCACCACCTATCTGCCGGTGCGGGCGGTGAGCGAGGCGCTTGGCAAGCCTGTTCAGTGGGAAGGGAAAACGCAAAGCGTCTATGTTGGAAAGCATTCCAGTGATACGCCTGCGGTTTATCTCAGTCAACTGGACTATTTCAACAATGCCGGTGCTGGTTCCTGGCATCTTGGTGAAATTACAAAAGATAATTTGGGTAATGAACATTCCTATTCCTTGGCAACTTCTAACGGCAATAACTCAAGCATTACATATAAGCTGAACGGCCAATATACCAAACTGACTGGATTGTATTACCAAAAGTATGAGGATAGGAGCAGAGATCATGACGCTATTACGTTGGTGATATCTGGAGATGGGCGGGAACTATGGCATGGTTCTGTCGGTCCTGGCCTCGACCCTGTTGACATTAGCATTGATATTACCGGTGTCTTGGAGTTAAAAATTTACTATCCAGGTAGTAACTGGGGAGAAAATACAGCCCTTGGCGATGTCGCCCTCTGGACCTGATGAAGGAGGCGGAAGAACATGTTTTACAGCATTGGCCAAAAGCTGCAATCCATGGCATACGTCTTTTTCTTTCTGATTCTGATTTTAACCATCATCTCCACTGTGACCACGCTGGCGGCAGGCATCCCCGCCGCGCTCACAATTCTGATTACTGGCCTGCTGGCCGCCCTGATTTTCTCCTACCTCCTGTCTGCTGTGGGACAGCTTGCCGACGATGTGCATTATCTCCGGGTGAACGGCGTCAAAATCAAGGAGAGCGCACCGCCGCCCGTCAGCCCGCCGGTCTATCCGGCGGCCAGTCCCCGCCAGCCTGCGGAGCCGCTGAAAACCACTTATAAAAATTCCAGATACATGGATTAACCTCAAACACCGGCCTGCCCGTTTTCAGGGCAGGCCGGTGTTTCTCTGCGGGCACGGCCCGATGAGGTCATCGGGCCCTACGTTTCAGCCTCACAAGGAGCTCGGCTGTAGGGTGGGGGCTTGCCCCCACCGCCGCTTCCTGAGGGCACCGCGCTCCCGAGCGAACTGCCGCAGTACGCCAGCTTAGAAGCTGTACCAATAGCCTCAGTGCACGTCCTTGCGGCCAAAATCGCCGTTGGCTTCGTTAAAAAAGCTTAAAATACATCCAGTATTCCTGCGCTTTTTTGCCTTGCCAGCAACGATTTTGGCTCGCAAATCCGCACA
>JAAWCD010000004.1 GCA_022793095.1 Oscillospiraceae bacterium
CCTCCAGAACTTCCACGCCGAGCTGCTCCGGCAGTCCGAGGAGGAGGCCCGTGACGTGGCCCTGGCAATCGAGCTGTTCACCGAGGGCAGCTTGAACACCTTCGCCAAGCCCACCAATGTGGACACGGACGCCAGAATCCTGTGCTATGACATCCGGGATCTGGGCAAGCAGCTTTTGCCCGTTGGTATGCTGGTGGTGCTGGACAGCGTATTCAACCGCATCATCCGAAACCGGCAGATGGGGCAGAACACCTGGGTCTATATTGATGAAATTTACCTGCTTTTTCAGCACGAATACAGCGCCAATTTCCTGTTCACCCTGTGGAAGCGTGTCAGAAAGTACGGGGCTTTTTGCACTGGAGCTACACAAAATATGGAAGATCTTCTCCAGTCCCACACCGCCCGGACCATGCTGGCCAACAGCGAGTTTCTGGTCATGCTGAACCAGGCGGCCACCGACCGGGCGGAGCTGGCCCGGCTGCTGAACATCTCGGACAACCAGCTCTCCTACATCACCAACGTTGACTTCGGACGGGGCCTCATCAAGTGCGGCAGCGCCATCGTGCCGTTTATGGACAATTTCCCCAAGAACCGGCTCTACCGATTGATGACAACCAAGCCGTCGGAACGGGAAGCCAAAGCGTAAAAGATGGGAACAGGGCCGCGCATGCGTCTCTGTTCACCGTTGCGGGAGGTGACAAAATATCGCAAAAATCAAAGAAAAACGTACGGTAAAGGGTAAATTAAAGGAGAAAGTCCAGGCCGCGCCGAAGGAGCTTGTCCGCCGTGGCCTAGATGACGGAACTGAACGCCTGCGTGGCCAGCTCCGAGAGACCGCCCAGCGGGGGCAGGCCAGCGACTACGGCGGTGACCAAATCGAGGATACCGCCGCCCGTGGGGCCTATCAGGCACGGCGCGGGGTGGAATCTCTGTTGAAAAAGAAAAAGTCCGCCAAGGGCCGGAAGGAGGACGGAGAGCCGCACACTGTTGCGGACCCGTCCACACAGGAAGTCCCGACAGATCCGCCGCCATTCCCGGAGACCCTGGCAGAGCAGCCCTCGCCCCATGAGCCGTCCCCACTGGATCAGCCTCGGATCAAGACACGGGAAGCGGTTTCCGCCAGAGAGAACGGCGCCAGAGTTGGGCCGTCTGAGCGCGGCAGGGCCGAGCTGCCACCCAGGGAGAGGATGGAGCAGCGGCAAATCAAAACGAGAGAGTCCACTGTACATGATGATTCTCACTCGGATGTGCAGCCCGTACCGCCGGCCGGATCGGAGCCAGCCAAAGTCTGGCCGAAGGAACCTACTGCCTGTGATATTTCCGAAAATGCGGAAATAACCCAGCTGGTGAGGCCGGAGCCGCCGAAGATCAAGACGAGGGATGACATCGCCAGCGCCGTGGTGACAGCACAGCTCTGCTCCCTGGCCATAGGCCGGGAACGCCCAACAAGCGGTCCATTAAAACCAAGGACGTTTATCGCTGGAAACAAGATTCCAGGCCCGAACAGGCATCGCCAATGATCTCCCAGGGACGGCAGACTTTTGTGCGAAAGCAGACTGAAAAAGCCGTTGAGAGACGGTCCTGTGAAAATACCGTTGCCTTGCAGGATACCGAGAAGAAGGCAAATCGAAGTTACAGCCCAGAGCAACCAGCTTGTAGACCATCAATGCCTGATGATTGCGGAGAGTGCCTTTTCCGCCAGGAAGTTGTATCCTCAGCAAAACCGGCTGTTTCTTTGGATATCCGCACTCAGCCGGAGACCATGCCAGAGCATATTCCGACTCCAAAAGAACAAAAGCCCGCCAAGCTCAGAAATGCGGAGACCACTGAAAAGAAAACCGCAATCAAGCCTGCCTTGCCTGAACCGGAGAAGATAGAAAAAGCTCCCAAAGCCTTGGAAATGCCAGGTTTGGAATCCTGTAAAGCCAGTGACACCGGACTCCAGACATCGGAGCCTCATGATAAAAACGCGACTCAAAAAGCCCGGATAAAAGAGGAGAAGGCAAGGAGAAGTGCGTCTCAGCCTATCAAAACAGCGAAATACATACCAAATCAATCGACTGAAATGATTGAGCAAACGGCGGCTGCTCCGCCGTCCAAAGTCCTCGCCATGGCGGAGCGCCGCAAGGCCGTAGAGGCCGTTCGTGCCTCGAATCGCACGGTCAAGGATGCCGCCCAAAACGCCGTGTCGGGCCTTCGTAACGCAATCAACGCCGCACGGGAGCTGGCTGGCAGCATCATGGCGGGTGGAGGCGTAGTCATCGTCATTGTGCTGGTGATTTTTCTGGCAGGGTTGCTGATTGCCTCGCCCTTCGGCCTGTTTTTCTCCGGCGAAGATCACGGGACCGGGTACAGCATGCCGGAGGCTGTGGCCCAGCTCAACGGAGAATTTACGGCTCAACTGGAGCAGATACAGGCTGAAATCCCTCATGACACGCTGGATTTGGACAGCACCGCCGCCTCGGCCATGATTTCCAATTGGAACAATGTGCTGGCGGTTTACGCTGTGTATGTTGCGGCAGATGAAACAGATCCTCATGATGTGGCCATGCTGACGGAGGAAACATTCTCTGTTTTGCGGGATATTTTCTGGAAGATGAATGAGATCAGCTATTTTACCGAGTCGATCCCCCATACGGAAATCATCCAAAATGAGGATGGCGAACCGGAGGAAGTCACGACCACGGAGACTATTCTACACATCACTGTCACTGTCAAGGATTATCAGCAGATGGCGGATGAATACGGCTTCAACGCCGAACAGAAAGAGCTGTTGGAAGAGCTGCTTCGTCCGGAGTATCAGGAATTGTTTCAGGCTTTGACCGGCAGCAGCCAGTCCCTCACGCTCACACCCCAAGAGGTCCAGGAAATCATGGAACGCCTGCCTGACGATCTCAGCGAGGAGCGGCGGCAGGTGGTTCTGACCGCCTATCAGCTGCTGGGAAAGGTGAATTATTTCTGGGGCGGCAAAAGCCTCGTACTGGGCTGGGACAGCCGTTGGGGGACACCACAGAAGGTCTGGGCCTCCGGTAATTCCAGCACGGGGACAGTGCGCCCCTTTGGCCTGGATTGTTCCGGATTTGTGGATTGGGTGTTTTACAACATTTCAGATGGTGAGTACGTCATTGGGCACGGCGGCGGAGCGGCGGCACAGCATAGCTATTGCAGTGATATTTCATGGAGTGAGGCCATCCCCGGCGATCTGGTATTTTATCCTGGGGACAGCCACGTGGGCATTGTGTGCGGGTTTGACGAGGGCGGAAATGTTCTGATCATCCATTGCGCCAGCAGCGCCAATAATGTGGCAGTGACAGGCAAAAGCGGATTTGTGACAGTTGGAAGACCAAATTACTATTCGTAACATTTAACCGAGGTATTCCGTTTTGTATGGATGCAGACGGAAAACGAAGGAGGTCTGGGAGAAATCCCGGACCTCCGCTTTTTTTGTCAGCAGTCTGATGCTGTTACAATAAGGAGTTAGGAGTGACAAACCGATGGCGGTTTTTCGTATTGAGCGCACCCACAATTACACAGTGATGAGTAACTATCATCTTCGGGATAAGGGCCTCTCGCTGAAGGCCAAGGGCCTGCTGTCCCAGATGCTCAGCCTCCCGGAAAATTGGGATTATACCCTGGCGGGACTGGCCCGCATCAACGCCGAGGGCAAGGACGCCATTCGGGCCGCTGTTGCAGAGCTGGAGCGGGCTGGGTATCTCGTCCGTTCCAGGACACGGGATGAAAAAGGACGCTTGCTGGGGACAGAGTACATCATCCGGGAACAGCCTATTTTTTCGGCTGAGCTTGTGTTGGAGGAACCTACGTCGGAAAATCCAACGTTGGAGGAACCAACGCAATTAAATAAAGAGAAAAACAAAATACCTGATTCACAAAGTACGGAATTCATTTCCTTCCCTTCCGCCCCTCCCACCGGACCAGCATTGGCCGAAAAGGCGGAAACGAAGGGATGGAAGCGAATGAATCGTGTGAGCAAAGGCGAGATGGACAGCTATCGAGAGCTGATCCGGGAGAATATCTGCTATGACGATTTTGTGCGGGAGCATCCCTGTGACGCCTCTCAGTTGGACGAGATGGTGGAGCTGATGGTGGAGGCAGTCTGCTCCAGGAAGGAAAACCTCCGGGTAGCGGGGAACGACTTTCCCCAGGCAGTGGTGAAATCCCGGCTGTTGAAGCTGAATGGCGAGCACATCCGCTTTGTGTTCGACTGCCTCCGAGAAAACACCACCCAGGTACGGAACATGAAGCAGTACCTTCTCACGGTGCTCTACAACACTCCGGTCACGATGGAAAGCCATTATGCGGCGAAGGTCAATCATGACCTGTATGGTATAGGCGCGGCATAATGGGCGGGCGCTTTACGTGCTATTCTTCGTCTGAATCGACCATTTCTGGTTCAAAATATTCCAGCAGCGCTAAATATAGTTCCTCTGGCCGGTCGCTCAAATAGTCTTGATAAGACACGATTTCCTGAGATGTATGGTCTGTATATTCGATTTGAACCTTCCAGCAGATATCCTCCCCTGGTTTTGGTGCAGGCACTTCATCAGCTGTAAAATCCTCAAAATCATCGTCCCAATCCTCTGGCGAGGTCTCGAAAAACAGGTCTGAACCGTCCGGGGCAAGACGATAATCTTCCTCCCACATGAAAATCTCCAGACTGTGAACCACCCAGCGCAGGAGCGTGGAAATCTTTTTCCCATCTAACGTCAGGGACTGTACCACGCCGTCCGCATTGAAGTCGGTCATCGTGAGAACGTGGCTGATGCGGTCGGCGGTGAACCGCACGTTGGCCGGCAGCTCATCCCCATACTCGTCAAAGACCTCTGTATGGATTTCAAAGGTCAGCGTGTTGATGACGAGCTGTTTCTTTCGCTTGTTCCGCTCAGCATAGGGAAGATGCTGACGGTAGACCTCTCGTGCCAGCTCTGCAACCTTCGGGCGATGATCGTGAACTCTATTTTCAAGCCAGCCTTTGCCACGGTCGCTCAATCTGCCAAAAGGAAGGTTCATGAGGCGGTTGATGGTCATGGCCTCGGCCTTTTCCCCGGCGGAGAGGCTCGAACAAGCTTTGCAGATATGAGCAACATGGCCCTTGCCGGAAAACTTTTCGTTCGCTTTGTACTCGCCGCAGATTTTGCAATAATGGCCTTGATGGTGTTTTGACTTTCGTTTTGCCATTGCAATGACCCCGTTTTCATCTGTGTTCCTGACTGATATCATAACACAGCGTTTGTTCTGTGGAAATATGTATTTTTGCAATATACTCCCCAAAACGTGCGGCACGCTCTTTGACATGATAGGGCCGTCCTGTTCTACTGGAGAGGAACAACCGGGGAGCACCGTGGCCATAAGAGCACAAATCAAAGCGTCCTCCGAGATGAGTTTTCCAGATCGACAGCGCCACGCCGGTTCGTATGGTGATTTTAGTCAGCAGAAAAACGAGTAAGGATAGCTGCGATTTCATATGCTGCCAATCCAGCAATTCTTTCTGTTCCAAACTGTGTGGCTTTGTGGTACACTGAAGATGAGGTGAAGCGAATGGGCAAGAAAGATAAGTCCCAATCAAAGAACTTGTGGAAGCTGGCCGGTGAGCCGGTTTACCCATCCCTAAACAGGGAAGAGGACAACATCGTCAAGGAACCATTCCAGATATACGTCGCCAGCCTGTTCAAGGAGCTCCAGCGCCAGAACAAGCTGAACGTGCCCGTTTCCGTCGCCAAGACGCGGGAAAATGCGGTCAAGGCGTCCGCCGGATACTTTTGCGACCGTTTCGAGGGGAAATATGGCCGCAAACTGGTGATTCACGCCCTGGCCCGAGCCGGTTCCCTGCCCACCATGAGTGCGGAGCATTTTTCTTATTTCCCCTCGTTCCTTCTGGGGGCCGCGCTGTGGCTGCTGGACTATGTGAAAGAAAAATGTGTGGAAGATGCGCTGTTTTCCCAGCTGCCGCCGGAGCTGGAAGAAGATTTTGACGATATGATTCCGGATATCAGTGATTTTTCCCACACCCGCAATGAACTACTGCGCGTGACCGCCGTACTGTACGGGCGGGATAAGACCAGCCGGAAAGAGTGCCGGAACATCTTGAAGCTCATCGACAAAGAAACGGCATCCGCATTGAAAATCGAATTCCGGGACAAGCTGCTGGACTATTTTGAACGGGTGCTGAAGGTCTTTTACCGCGCCCAGCCGGTCAATGCGCCGGAATCGTTCCTTCCAGCCCTGCCCCAGTTCGGCCAGGATGCGCCGGAGTCCCCAATGGAGGAACAGCTTCCGGGAGAATATTTTCTGCTTTCCGCGCCAAAGCTGATTGGGTGCTCGGCCGAAGTGATTCAGGAAGAATTTCATTCCCGCAAGACGGCGGAATTGCTGACCGGCTTCACGGTGGACAACCCTTACCGTCTTTGCGCCGCCTACCTGCTGCTGGAGCGGGACAGCGATGTGCTCACGTCCCTGAACGCGCTCACATCAGCGGTGATGACCGCGGCGGAAAAGCATCTGCCCTGGGCGCTGGATGTCCTTCCCGGAGAAGTTCCGGCGGCGGAAAACGGTTTCCACGATCATCAGCTCCGGTATTCATACCATGGTCCGGCCTACGACATGGAGACAGACGAAGAAATCACAGTGCAAGGGGAGCAAATGGTCTCCGAGACTCAGCTGTTCTACCTCGCCACCGGCTGGCTTCTGCCTCGGGACCGGGCACCGTCCAAGGAGCTGACGGATTGGCTTGTGCGGCAGAATATGCCGGAAAAACGGGCAAAAGCCATTGCCTGGGGGGCAATGGTGGCCTCCTGTGTGGAGCCGGAGGGCGATCCCCCAGACCTTGGGGCACTTGACGATCTGCTCGCCGGCTGGCTGGATGAGATGGAAGACGCGCTGGATGCTCCGGAAGAAGGCAGCGCTGAAAAGACCGCCGGGGAATACGAGGCCCAGACCGCTGCGCTGTCGCGGCAGCTGAAGGAGGCCCGCCGGGCCGCTCACGACGCGGAACAGGCCGCGCGGCAGCTCCAGGAGCAGGCGCGGAAGCTGGAAGCTCAGGCGGAGCAGGACCGGGCGGAGCTGATCCAGCTGCGGGACACGGTTTACCAGATGACCCAGGGCGCGGAAGCGGAAGAAGAGCTTCCGCCGGAGGTGGTCCTGCCCTGGCAGGTCCAGCGCCGCACGGTCATTTTCGGTGGGCACGACACTTGGAGCAAGGCCATCCGTCCGCTGCTGCCCGGAGTGCGGTTCTATGACCGGGAAATGCTGCCGGAGGTTGACGCCATCAAGGGCGCGGACGTGGTTTGGATTCAGGCAAACGCACTGTCCCACAAGTATTACTACCGTATCATTGACGCGGCGAAAAAAGGCGGCGCTGACATTCGGTATTTCCGCTACGCCAGCGCCAGGAAGTGCGCGGAGCAGCTGGCGGAGGATGAGCTGGAAAACTGCGAAAGCAGGTAATGAACTCAAGAAGAATTGATGCTTTATGAAGAATAAAACCTATCTTTGCGTCGATTTAAAATCATTTTACGCCTCGGTAGAATGCGTAGAACGGGGCCTGGACCCCATGACCACCAATCTGGTGGTCGCGGACCTGAGCCGGACCGAAAAGACGATCTGCCTCGCGGTCACGCCCAGCCTGAAAGCCTATGGCATCCCAGGCCGGGCGCGGCTGTTTGAAGTCGTCCAAAAGGTCAAGGAGGTCAACGCCCAGCGGCTGTACCGTGCTCCGGGACGCAAATTTCTCAATTCATCCTATGACGACATCCTTCTGAAGCAAATGCCGGAACTGTCCCTGGATTATATCGTCGCCACACCCAGAATGGCGCTTTATATGCAGCACAGCGCCAGAATCTACAACATCTATCTCAAATATGTCGCACCAGAGGACCTTTACTCCTATTCAATCGACGAAGTGTTCATGGACATTACGCCCTATCTGAAAACCTACGGCGTCAGTGCCCACGAGCTGGCGAAACGCATCATCCAGGACGTTTACCAGACCACAGGCATCACCGCCACCGCCGGATTGGGCACAAATCTCTACCTCGCCAAAGTTGCCATGGATATCGTATCCAAGCACGTTCAGGCCGATGAGGACGGGGTGTGCATTGCGGAGTTGGATGAAACGCGCTACCGCCGCCTGCTCTGGGACCACTGCCCGCTGACCGACTTCTGGCGGGTGGGGCCGGGCTACGCTAAAAAGCTGGAGGCCATTGGCATTCATACCATGGGTGATATCGCCCGATGCTCTATGCAGGCCGAGGATGTGCTGTATGAGCTCTTTGGTGTGAATGCTGAGCTTTTGATCGACCATAGTTGGGGGTGGGAACCCTGTACAATCGCGGATATCAAGTCGTACAAGCCCCAGGCCCACAGCATGGGCGGCGGACAGGTGCTGCAATCGCCTTACAGCTTTGAAAAGGCCAAGATGGTGGTCCGGGAGATGGCGGAACGGCTGGCTCTCGACCTGCTGGCCGGGAAGATGGTGACGGACCAAATCGTGCTGACCGTCGGCCACGACCGGGAAAGCCTCGCGGGCGGTCGATACCAGGGCCCGGTCAAGATGGACCGCTATGGCCGGGAGGTTCCCAAGCATGCTCATGGCAGCTTCAACCTCGGGCGCTGGACCTCCTCCACCCGGCTGATCGTGAACGCCGCCATGGAGCTGTATGAGCGGATTGTAAATCCGGACCTGCTCATCCGCCGCCTGTATCTTGTGGCGAATCATGCGACAGAGGAAGCCAGCCCCGTTCAGGACAGCTTTGAACAGCTCGACCTGTTCACCGACATGGAGGCCAAGCAGAAGGAGGACGAAGCCCTGGCTAAGGAGCGGAGCATTCAGCAGGCCATGCTGGACATCCAGAAAAAGTACGGCAAGAACGCCATTCTGAAAGCGACCAGCCTGGAAGAAGGCGCGACGGCCAGGGAGCGAAACCGCCAGATCGGCGGTCACAAGGCGTAGGAGGAGGTCCTATGGACGGAAATTTGAAGGAAACCCACCGCTATGACGATATTATTGACCTGCCGCATCATGTGTCTGACTGGCATCCGCACATGCCCATCAGCGACCGGGCGGCTCAATTTGCCCCCTTCGCGGCGCTCTCAGGATTTGGAAGCGCGATTGAGGAAACGGCCCGCGTGACGGAGGAACGGATTGAACTGGATGACGATCAGAAGGCCGAGCTGGATTTGAAGCTTCGGATGCTCCGGGAGCTGCTTCCCCAGCGGCCTGAGGTGAGTATCGTGTACTTTGTGCCGGATGTGCGGAAGGCTGGAGGGGCCTACACAACCATCACAGGCCATGTCATCAAAATGGATGACTTTTTGAGCGTTATTGTTATGGATAATGGAACGGAAATCCCCATTGACAATATTTTCGGGATAGATGGGGAACTGTTCAGAGCTATGGAAGTATCTGAATAAATAATTGACCGCCGCTTGTGAAAGCGGCGGTTTTTTACAGCGCATTGCATGCCTTTGCATACAACGTTAAAATTTTTGCAGCGTCCTCGCGCTGCGTAGGAGATAAAGAATGTAAAATCTCGGCAATAGGATTTCCAAGCGGGTGTGGTAAATCACCAAATAATAGATAATCAACGCTGACCATCAACGTTCTGCTTCTAAAGCTGTTGTCAAGGAGGAATTTGAGATTTTTGATTTTTTCCTTACCAACAAGAAAAAGCGGCTGATCCAGGAGCAGAAAGAGCAGGAGCGCAAGGATAGGACGAACCGCCTCTGCAAGCGTATGGGGTTTATCGAGAAGCTGCTGCCGGACACCATCCCGCTGACCGAGGAACAGTTCAAGACCTTTGTGGAGCAGACCATCGCCACCGAACACAGCCGCC
>JAAWCD010000046.1 GCA_022793095.1 Oscillospiraceae bacterium
CCTTAAAAGTTGCGTTTGGTAGAAAGTTGGTAGAAAAAACTTAAAATTTGTGGAAAATCACGAATCCGGAATCCATTGTACCGCAATGGATTCCGGGTATTCTTATGGTAGAAAACCGGTAGAAAACATGTAGTTTGACGATAGAAAACCAAGGAAAATATGTACGCATACGTTTGCGAAGATTATCAAAAAAGAACAGTTTATCCACACTTGAGTTATTTAGGGAGCCGATTAAATCAGCGGATCCTTAGCGCCTATCTCAACCTGATTCGCACGCATCTTGCTTGCATCGTTTGCGCCATGCTTCCCCAAAATCCCCGGCACTCCACAAAGGATTGCCTGCGGGTTTGGCTTCCCTTGACGAAAAATCTGACGGCGCAATCTGTGCACGCCCAATTCTGGGATAGGCTCTTAGTGTCTACTCAAGTCAAGCACGAATGGCAGCCCAAATAGCGATCCAACGAACGTGTACCGCAGCGATAAAAACATCGGAGGTCTTGGAATAGCGAGTAGCAATGCCTCTCCAGCGCTTCAGGGTCAAGAAATACCAGGCACAGCTTAATTAAATAGAGGTTTCATATCCACTCGGAACGCTATCACAACCGCGGGAAACATTTCTCATTCTGCTTTTTCATCGCCGGCGGCTGAACTTGGACTTTCCTGCTTAATACACAAAAAGTCTAATCAAGATTTTTGTGTATTACTGACAAGAAAAGCTTGTTTGAATTATGCGTTTCTCTTCCATATAATAAATTTTATAGTGCATGATTCATGAAATGGAATCTTTAATCGGGAGAAAGGAAGGAGATCGGACATGAAAATATTGATTGAGCATGTGCATGTGTTTGATGGATATCATAGACAGCGGCGCGAGGATGTCTCCATCGCCGTCAAGGATAGTATAGTGAAGGAAATCTGCGCCGGCGCGGTGGACCATGCGGCCTTTGACCAGGTGATTGACGGAGCGGGGCGGACCGCCATGCCGGGCCTGTCGGATAGCCATACGCATCTAGGACTATCGGCCCCTCAAAGCATGCTGGACGCTCTGCCTGCTGACGAGCTGGCTATCCGTTCCACCCGCTTTGCCAAAGAGATGCTGGAGCGGGGTTTTACCACGGTACGCGACGCCGGTGGCATGGTGTATGGCCTGAAGGCATCCATCGACAAAGGCTTTGTGCCTGGGCCACGTATCTTCCCTTCCCACGGAATGATCTCACAGACCTGTGGGCATGCGGACATGCGTACCAACCGGGCGCAGGTACGCCTCCCCTCCGGGGAACATATTGCTCCCCAACTGCGTAACGGCGGCATGGTTCTGGCTGACGGTGTAGCTCAGGTCATGCAAGCGGTACGCGACCAACTCTTCCTGGGCGCCTCCCAGATCAAGGTCATGGCCGGCGGTGGACTTTCCTCCAAGTTCGACCACTTACTTACCGCGCAGTTTACCTTTGACGAGCTAAAGGCGGCGGTGGACTGCGCGGCAGATTACGGCACCTATGTTATGGCCCATATCTATACCCCTGCCTGTATGCAGCGGGCGGCACGAGCAGGGGTCAAGAGCTTTGAGCACGCCACGTTGATGGACGAGGAGACAGCCCGTATCATCCAGGACAAGGGAATCTGGATCTGCCCTGGTCCTCAGTTTGGCAGCGCTGTTCCCCGTAGCGGAAATGTCCCCAAGGCCAGCGGCCACCAAATCCCCATTGAGACTATGATTGCGGCGGAGGAGCAGTCTACAGAGCTAATCAACCGCTTCGACCTGCCCATCGTGTTCGGTACTGACGCTTCTGACAGCCCAGACTACGTAGCTAAGCGCCAGCACCAAGATATTGGCCTGTTCCAGAAACGGTTTGGCAGCCTGAAGACTCTGCGCGCCTTGACGGGGAATGTATATGAGCTGGGCAAGCTGTGCACCTTCCAGCACCCATATGCGGAAGGTAAGCTGGGCCTGCTGGAGGAGGGGGCCTATGCCGACCTGCTGCTGGTGGAAGGCAACCCAGTGGAGGACGCGTCCATTCTGTGCGATACCAATCATATTCGCTTGGTGATGAAGGATGGCGTAATCTATAAAAATACGCTCTGAGCGAGGAGCGAGCGGGAGGAAGATATCATGAGAATTAAAAGCGTGAGTACCTTATCCCTGGCGCCTGTTGAGGGGATGCGGGTGGTGGTCTGCCGGATCGACACCAGCACAGGGCTTTACGGCCTGGGGGAAATCGGCGTCGCAATTGGCCTTGGTGCCTATGCAGCTCGAGAGATGATCGAAGAATTCGGCCGCCTGATCCTGGGAAAAGATCCCCTGGAGACTGATGTCCTCTGGGATTTGATCTACCGCAGCTCTTTCTGGGGTGTGGGAAACGGCGCCATCATCATGTCCGCGATTTCCGCCATTGACACGGCGCTCTGGGACTTGAAGGGGAAGTTCTTCGGTGTGCCGGTTTATGTGCTTTTAGGCGGCAAGCAGCAGCCTAGACTGCGTGCTTACGCCAGTCAGCTCCAGATGGGGTGGGACGTGGAACACTTCACTGCCAACGAAACGCCGGAGGCGCTGGCGCTGGCGGCCAGAAAGGCAGCGGACCAAGGCTATACCGCAGTAAAGGCCAACTTCATCGGCCTGAACCGGGAGGGGAAACGCCGCCACCACCGGGAGACCCTAGGCTACCTGGACCGGGATGACATGAGCCGTGCGGAGGAACGTCTGGCTGCCGTGCGTGACGCAGTGGGTAAGGATGTCGATATCATTTGCGAAAACCACTGCATCACCGATGTGAACACGGCCATCCAATATGCAAAGGTGTACGAAAGGTATGGTGTGCTCTTTTTGGAGGAGCCCGCTGTTCCCCTGACTGCCGCCAACTACCGCAAAATCTCCGACAACACCTCTATCCCCTTGGCCACAGGGGAACGAACTTATCAGTGCCAGGGGTTCCTGCCGCTGATTACAGAGGGGCGGTTGAGTGTGGCACAGCCTGATATTGGAAGCTGTGGAGGCCCGACCGAGTTTAAGCGCATTGCGGACCTGTGCCGGCTGTATGACGTGTCTCTTCAGGCCCATACATGCAGCGGGCCGTTGAGTGTGGCTGCCGCCCTTCAGTGCGAGTGCGCCATCAGCAATTTTGCTATCCATGAGCACCATGTAATGAACACATTGCCCGGGAACTACCTTATGGGACAGTATTGCTTACAACCCAAGGACGGTTTCTTTGAAATCCCTGACCGGCCTGGCCTTGGGCAGGACCTGTCCGATCTGGCGATGAAAGACGCGGCCGTCCATACCATCCAATAACGGTGCAGGCTGTTGGGAGGAACATTATGAAACAATATGCCATTGTCGGCTTCGGCTGCGCTGGTTATCATGCTGCCAAACGGCTGCGCCAGTTGTGCCCTGAGGATAAGATCCACATCTACGAGCGCACGGAGCGGGGCGGAGCCAACCCGATGCTGACTACTTACTATGCAGGGGGCAAGATCGGTTTCGAGCAGATGTTTCCCTTCGGCGATATGGGGCACATCTGCCGGGAGTTTCGCCTAGAGCTACACAGCCAGCCAGTTGTCCGGGTGGAGGCGGCAGACCGCAAGGTGGTGACTGCAAGTGGGGAGAGCTGCCAGTACCATAAAATCCTGATTGCGACTGGCGCGTCGGCCCTGCGGCCCGCCTTTCTCCGTGTGGAGGGCCGCGGCGTGTTTTTGATGCGCACGGTGCAGGACGCAGAGATGCTGCGGGCATATGTGCAGGCCAATCGGGTGGATACTGCGGCGGTTATTGGTGCCTCTATGGTTGGGATCAAGGTGGCCGAGCTGCTTCAAAGCCGCGGAATCAAAACTACCCTGCTGGATGCGGCGGATCGCATCTTCCCCCTGGCTGCTTATCCGGAGACTGCGCAAGAGATCGCTCAGGCGCTGGAGACTCAGGGCCTGCGGCTACGCATGGGGGTGCGAATCAGCGGGGTGAATACCGAAGGTGTGCTTCTGGCGGATGGCGGTGTATTGCCAGCGGACTTGGTCTGCCTGTGTATCGGCACCCAGGCTAATGTAGAGATTGTCTCCAACACTCAGGTGGTGGAGGGACAGGGCGTGAAGCTGCGCCGGGGAATTGTGGTCAATACCCGAATGGAGACCTCTGCGGCCGGCATCTACGCCGCCGGAGACTGCTGTGAGGGCCGTAACCTCCAGACAGGAGAAAACATGATTATCGGACTATGGGCCAACGCTGCGGCTCAGGGCCAGTGCGCCGGCAGCAATATGGCAGGCCAGCCTGAGGAGTACTATGGGAGCTTTCCCCACAACATTACCCGGTTTTTCGGGATGACCTTCGTGGGTTTGGGCGACCCCAGTCTTCCTGGGACATACCGCACTTTCTGCGGCGATGATGTGAAGGCAGGCGTGGTGCTCAGTGACAGGAAAATCGTTAGCATGAACCTTTTGGGACGCTGTATGATCAGCGGAGTGCTTAAGAGCATCCTGGTTAAGCAGCTTGGCAGAGAAACCCGGGCGCTCTCCACCACCCAGCAGGGGCTGATGGAGCAGGCAGGTCTGCCCAGAGAATTTATTGCGCTTGTGGGGGGAATGGAACCATGACAAGAATAGAGGAGCTGATTCGAGCCAAGATCCCAGGTCCGGAGAGTGGAATCGTTGTACGGCACACCATGTGCGACATCTGTACGCCGGGGCCTCAATGCGGCATCGATGCCTACATTAAGGACGGGAAAGTCATCAAGATTGAGGGGACCAAGGGGTTTCCCAGCAATGACGGTAAGCTGTGTACCAAGGGCGCGGCCAACCGGCAGTACATCTACCGGGAGGACCGCATTAAGACTCCTATGCGCCGGACTGGACCGCGAGGCTCAGGAAAATTTGAGCCCATCTCCTGGGAGGAGGCTTACCGGGAGATTGCGGAGCGGCTCAATCGTCTGAAAGCGGACTATGGGCCGGAGTCGGTAGCCTTTGTATGCGGCTATTCCAAGTGGTTTCGCCCATTCTTGCAGCGGCTGGCCTTCTCCTTTGGGAGCCCAAACTACATGACCGAGTCCAGCGCCTGCTACCGGGCTACCGTGGTGTCCAGCAAGTGCCTGTTCGGCGTACCAGTCATAGGAGACCTTCGCAACACAAAACTGTTTATTGCCTGGGGCTCCAACCCCTTCATCAACATGTACCCCCTGGGGCGCGGACTGCTGAATTTCAAGGAGCACGGGGGAAAGGTGGTTGTCATCGACCCTCGGAATACCCAGTCGGCGCAAAAGCTGGCCGATATCTACCTGCGTCCCAAAATCGGGACCGACGGGGCGCTGGCCCATGCCATGGCGCGGGTCATCATTGAAAACGGCTGGAGTGACGGCCCGTTCATTGAGAAATACGTCCACGGCTTTGAAGCGTACCGGGACTATGTGATGCAGTTTGACTTAAAGACAGCGGAAACGATTACCGGTATACCCGCCGGTGACATCTATCGGGTGGCGGAACTGTTTGCCAAAACAGACCCGTCAGTCATCAGCCCCAGCAACGCCATCACCCACCGAACCAACGGCTGCAACAACCACAGGGCAATTCTGTCTCTGATGGCCATTACAGGCCGGTTTGACCGGCCTGGGACCTGCTATCCCGATTATCAAACTTACTGCCACTCCGATGGCGGATTCCAGTCCTTGGAGGAGGAGTTTGTGGATCAGGTGCGCCCCCGGACGGACAAGAAAGGCGTGGGACTGGAGCGTTTCCCACTTTGGGCGGACATGGTGGACGAAGCCCAGGGGATGCACCTGGCCACCCAGATTTTGAGCGGCAGGCCTTACCCCATTCGAGGCATGCTGGGCATGGGCGTCAACACCCGCATGTATCCGAACAGCCGGCGGTTTGTGGAGGCTCTGGACCAGCTGGAGTTCTTTGCTGCGGATGACATCTTTTGGACCGAGGCATGCCGTCACGCGGATATCGTCCTGCCGGCCAGCACCTCCTTTGAGCGTAGCGAGGTCAAATGCTACGCGGGGCGGTTTATCAACTATACAAAACCGGTCATTGAGCCGGTACATGATAACCGCCCGGACACCGATATCATCTGCGGCCTGGCCAATGCCCTGGACCTGGAGGACGAGTTGCTGTGCAGCGGCTACGATAATTGCCTACAATATATCATGTCTCCATCCGGCATCGAGGACTGGGAAGCCTTTCGTGCACACGACGGCCCCATTCCGGTCCCCAATGCGGCCCCTTATCAGATCGGATCTATGCTGGCCTCCGGCCAGGTTCCGACGCCGACAGGCAGGATTGAGCTGTACAGTGAGGCGGTGGCGCGCTATCCGCATCTGAATCCGCTTCCCGTCTACCAAGACAGCGATGATAACGCCGATCCGAAATGCTACCCTTTTGTCATGTGCTCAGGGGCCCGTCTGCCGAATGCAGTCCACACCCGGGTCCACCCTTGCAGTTGGCCCCGGAGCCTACGGCCGGATGTTTCCGTGGATGTCCACCCCCAGGATGCGGAGCGGCTGGAGATCGACCAGGGTGATATCGTGGAGCTTTCCACCCCTGTGGCGGCGATCCAGGTGAGGGCTAACGTGACCGGGTTGACCAGTCCGGGTGAGCTGCATATGTATCATGGCTATGAAGAGGCGAACGTCAACGACCTGCTGGACGCCGGCCATCTGGACCCCTATACCGGATTCCCGGGCTACAAGCAGTTCCGATGCGCGCTGCACAAGGCTGGAGGTGAAAAGGCATGAATAAACGCTGCTCGATTGATCTGGACCCAAAACGCTGTGTAGCCTGCGGCGCCTGTGCGGTAGCCTGTATGGATCAGAACGATTTGAGCCCCCGGAGCCGGCAGGATATGTTCCGCAAGATCGCTGTAGTAGAACGGGGCGCGGGTGCGGACACTCAGTTCACCTACCTGTCTCTGGCCTGCATGCACTGCAACAACGCTCCCTGTATTGAGGCATGCCCCTGCGGCTGCCTGCGAAAAGACCAGGAAACCGGCTTCACAATCTACGACAACACCAGCTGTATCGGCTGCCGGAGCTGCACAATGGCCTGTCCGTTTGCGGCACCCATCTTTAATGCACAGGGGAAAATGATTAAATGCGACGGATGCAATACCCGCGTGAAAGCAGGTTTGGAACCGGCTTGTGTCCGGGTATGCCCCTTTGACGCGCTTACCCTTGTGACGGAGGCGGAACGCATCGAACGGCGGACAGATTGTTCGGTGGGCGCGATTGCCGCAGCTATCCAAAAAGAGTGCCGCGCAACATGAAGACGCGTTCCGCAAAGGGGACATTTACTTGTCAAATCAGATAGGAAATTTGCTTGAGAAAAGCAGTTGTTGGTGCAATATCAACAGAATGTTGATGGCTATTCAAGCGTTGCCATGATAAAATGAAACTACAGGGCAAAAAGATGAAAGACGTATCTTTTTGCGGGGATGTTTATGGAATGAAGAGGAGGCTAACTATGAAAAAGACAAGAAAGCCCGCAACGTTAGTGCTCAGTATGTTGTTGCTTCTGAGCATGCTGCTCTCTGCTTGCGGCGGACCAGCTGCCCCCGGCCCCAGCCAGCCCGTAGATGACAGCACACCTGGCAGTCAGGCCCCCATGGATACTACGACAGCTGTGGGCGGCGACTTTGTTCGGAAGACCGGGGAAGGAACCTTTACCATTGCTTACGATGAGGAGCCTGCCACCTTGGAGCCCACCCAAATCAAGTTGATCGCGGGCTGGACAATCTCTAACATGGTCTTTGACAATATCATTGCCATGGACCCTGAGACAGGTGAAATTTATGGCGTGCTGGCAGAGTCCTTTGAGTACACCGATCCCTACACCCTGGAGATCAAGATGAAGGACAACATCTGCTTCTCCAACGGTACCAAGGCGACCTCGGACGATATGCTCTTTACGCTGGAGCGCCTGTCCGTATCCAGCCGTTTTGCCAGCAACTACGCCTGCATCGACTTTGACAACACAACCTGCCCGGACGATCTGACATTGGTAATCAAATTCAAAGAGCTTTATGCCCCCTTCCTGTCCTATTTGGCCCACCCTGCTGCCGCGCTGGAGTCCCGGGCCTACTTTGAAGAGGTGGGCGAGGACGGTTATAGCCGCAATCCCATCGGCACCGGCGCTTACACCGTGGAGAGCTGGGATGCTGGCGAACGGGTCACCTTGAAACGCAATGACAACTACTGGGGTGAGAAGGGGACCTGCGAGACTATCATCATTCGGTTTATTCTGGAGTCTACCACCCGTATGATCGAGTACGAGACGGGCGGTGTAGACGCCATCTACAACCTGTCTGGTACCGACATCGACCGCATGGCTGCTGGCGAGATCAGCAACAGTGTGCTGTATACCAAGCAAGGTGAGAATATTTCCGTGTTGGAGATGTACAAGGGGTTTGAGCCGCTGCAAAACAAGGACGTCCGCCTGGCGCTGGCCCATGCGGTGGACTGGGAGGCACTGGTGGACACCGTGTATGGCAGCTCCGCTGTGCTGGCCGACTCCATCGTTCCCCCTGACTGCCTGTACTACAAGAGCACTGGCGTCTATGACTACGACCCCGGCCTGTCCAGGGAGCTGCTGGCAGGCGCCGGCTATGGCGAGCCGGGCAGCCTTCAGCTGAAAACCTACGTATACGCTGGCACGGAGGAGGAGGTCTGTGAAATCATTCAGGCGTTCCTGAAGGACGTGGGCGTCACCATGGACATCGAAATCGTGGACATCCCCACGATGATCGGTGCACAGGTCAGCGGCGAGTGCACCTTCGGCTTGTCCAACAGCACCACCACCTCACGGGATCCCGACCAGGCTATCAGCTCCTCTCGACAGACTTCTGATTATGGTATCGCTGTCATCAATGGCTTTGACGACCTTCAGGCCCTTTATGATGCTGGCGCGGTGGAGGAGGACCCTGAGGCCCGGCGTGAGATTTATGAGCAGATCCAGCAGTACTATTTTGATGAGTGCGTCCGTATCCCAGTTCGCGTAATGATTGTCTCCTACGCGGTGAGGGACTATGTTGAGGGATTCCAGCCCACCAGCAGCGGTATTCTCACCTTGGCTGGCGTAAACAGCTGATTTAGCTCTGTTCCTTGGCGGATAGAGCTGACAAGGGGCAGGCATATCAGAAGAATGCCTGCCCCTCTTCTATACCGGGATACAGAGGCCCAGCCGGATGCGGTCCAGGGCAAAGCGGCGGAAGGACCCTTGTTTTTGGAGCATGCGCCGCAGTGCAAAATCTTTTTCCAAGGAGTGTGATTTCTTTGGCAAAGTACGTGATAAAACGATTCCTTATGATGATCCTGGTACTCTTTGGTGTTCTGTTCGTGGTGTTCAGCATCAACTATATCTCGCCGGTAGACCCGGTGGATGTGATCGTTGGAGCTGACGCCGCGCCGGAAATCAAGGAGATGAAACGGCAGGAGCTGGGATTGGATCAGCCCTATTGGGCCCAGTTGGGCAATTATATCAAGCAGGTGCTTACCGGAAGCTTGGGGACTTCCTGGAACACAAAGACTGATGTGATGAACGATATCTTGACCCGGTTTCCCACAACATTGAAAATGTCCATTATGGCCATTGCGCTGGCCACGGCGGTTGGGATTCCATTGGGCATCATATCGGCGGTGAAACAGAACTCGCTCCTGGACTATATCTGTACCTTCTTAGCCCTGATCGGCGCGTCCATGCCCAGTTTCTGGCTCGGCCTGATGCTGATTATCGGGTTTTCCCTTAATCTTGGATGGCTGCCGGCCACTGGTGTGGCTACATGGCAGGGCTACATCCTGCCTGTGATCGCCATCGGGATATATCCCATTGCCACCATTACCCGCACCACCCGCGCCAGCATGCTGGAGGTGATCCGCCAAGATTACATCCGCACGGCCCGGGCCAAAGGTATGATGGAGAAGAAGATTATCACAAAGCATGCCCTGAAAAATGCGCTCATCCCTGTCATTACCATCGTGGGAATGCAGTTGGGCTTTGTGCTGGGCGGCGTCATGGTAATTGAGGCTGTGTTTAACATCTCCGGCGTGGGTTCACTGCTGAAGATGGCGATTGGGGCCAAGGACAACCCGACAATCACCGGCTGTGTGCTGTTTTCCTCCTTTGCTATGTGTACGGTTAACCTGCTCGTAGATATCCTGTATGCCTTCATTGACCCCCGCATTAAGGCGCAGTATGCTAAGAGCGGAAAAAAGCGGGGGAAACCGGCGGGACAGGGAGGGCAGCTCCATGCTTAAAGAAAAATTAAAGAGAAAAGCCAATCCGGCCAAGGAACTGGATTTCCGTTCGCAAAGCCAGATCAAGGACGTCTGGATGCGGTTGCGGAAGAACAAGCTGGCCATGGCCGGCCTAATCATCGTGGCACTGATTGTTCTGGCAGCACTTTTTGCCGGTGTAATCACACCATACGACTTTGACAAACAGGACTTGAGAGCACGTTTTACCTATCCCTGCCTGGAGCATTTGCTGGGTACGGACAACATGGGCCGCGACATCCTGACCCGTATTATCTACGGCGCACGCACCTCCCTATTGGTGTCTCTAGTAGCTGTGGCCATCGGTCTGATCATCGGCGGCGCACTGGGAGCGACCGTGACCTTCTACGGCGGAAAACTAGAGGAGACAGTCATGCGCTGCCTGGACGTACTGATGTCCATTCCGCCGCTAATTCTGGCAGTAGCCATATCGGCCTCACTCGGCGTAGGAAAATTCAACTGCGCCGTGGCTATCGGCGTCTCCTCCATCCCGTCCTTTGCCCGCATTATCCGTGCGTCGGTGCTGTCGATCAAGGATCAGGAGTATATTGAGGCAGCCACAGCTTGCGGCGTCAGCAAGATTAAGACCATCTTTACCCATGTGATCCCCAATTCCCTAGCACCTATCATGGTACAGGGGACGCTTAAAATCGGTGATGCGATTATGATGATCTCCAGTCTGAGCTTTATCGGTCTGGGGGTTCAGCCGCCCACGCCGGAGTGGGGCTCCATGCTGGCATTCGGCCGGGACTACATTCGGGAATTTTGGCCCATTGTCACCTTCCCAGGGGCCGCTATTATGATTACATTGATCGCCTTCAATGTGCTGGGCGACGGCCTGCGGGATGCAATGGATCCCCGGCTCAAGCAGTAAGGGAGGTATCGCGCGATGAACTTGTTGGAAATGAAAGACCTGACTGTCCAGTACGAAACGGATAAAGAAACGGTTTACGCCGTCAATGGGATCAATCTGACCATCAAAGAAGGGGAGACCCTGGGCCTGGTAGGTGAGACCGGCGCGGGAAAGACTACTGCTGCGCTGGCAATTTTGCAGCTGGTCCCTGACCCGCCGGGAAAGATCAAGGGTGGAGAGATTTTGTTTGACGGTGCGGACCTCAACCGTGCGTCTGCGAAAGAAATGCGAAAAATCAGGGGCGGGCAGATATCCATGATCTTTCAGGATCCCATGACCGCCCTCAACCCTATCATGCCCGTAGGCGAGCAGATCGCAGAGGTCATCGAGCTGCACAGTGAGTGCTCCAAAGCGGAGGCCATGACCCGGGCCATGAGGATGCTGGAAAAGGTGGGGATCCAGGCTGAGCGTGCCTCGGAGTACCCGCACCAGTTTTCCGGCGGGATGAAGCAGCGGGTGGTCATCGCCATTGCCCTGGCCTGCAACCCCAGACTGCTCATCGCCGACGAGCCTACCACAGCCCTGGATGTGTCCATTCAGGCTCAGGTGCTGGAGATGATGGGAGAGATTAAGCAGGAGTTGAATACCTCTGTGCTGCTCATCACCCACGATTTGGGCGTTGTAGCGGAAATCTGCGACAAGGCCGCTATTATGTATGCCGGTGAGATCGTAGAGGCCGGAAATTTGGAGGATATCTTCGACCATACGGAGCATCCTTATACCCAGGGACTGTTTGATTCTATTCCAAAACTGGATGTGAAGTGTGACCGGCTCAACCCCATCCGCGGGCTGACGCCCAATCCGGCCCAGCTGCCGGAGGGGTGCAAATTTCATCCCCGCTGTCCGCGCTGTACAGAACGCTGCAAAATAGAGGAGCCGAAGGCAGTGGAGGTTTCTCCGGGGCATTTGGTCAAGTGTCACTTGTGCGGGGGACAGGAAGGAGGTTCCTATGGGAGTGTTGGTTGAGGTTAAGCACCTGAAAAAATATTTTAAGACGCCTCGTGGTATGCTCCACGCGGTGGACGATGTCTCCTTCTCCATCGAGCGGGGGAAAACTTTGGGCGTGGTAGGAGAGTCTGGCTGCGGTAAGTCCACGCTGGGCCGCGTCGTACTGGGGCTGCTCTCCGCTACGGACGGGGAAATCTGGTTTGACAAGAGAAATATAACAAGCTGTAAGGGAAAGATGCGGCACGAACTGCGCCGCCATATGCAGATCATTTTTCAGGACCCCTTTTCCTCTCTGGACCCCCGAAAGACGGTGCGCCAGCTAATTGCCGAGCCCATTAAGACGTATAACCGGCTTTCTAAGAAGGAGCTCCATGAGCGGGTCTATGAGCTTATGGAAGAGGTGGGACTGGCGGAGCGGCTGGTGGGGGCCTATCCCCACGAACTGGACGGAGGACGGAGACAGCGCATCGGCGTGGCCCGGGCCTTGGCCCTTAATCCCCAATTTATCGTATGTGATGAGCCGGTTTCCGCGCTGGATGTGTCCATTCAGGCGCAAATTTTGAATTTGCTCAAGGATTTGCAGGACAAGAGCCAGCTGACCTACATCTTCATCACCCATGACCTGTCTGTGGTCAAGCATATCTCAGATGAGATCATGGTCATGTATCTGGGCTGTGTTGTGGAGCACTGCGCGGCGGACGATCTGTTTGACCATCCGCTTCACCCTTATACGAAAGGGCTGCTCTCCGCCATCCCTGAGCCTTCGATCCACAAGGAGAAGAAAAAGGTCCTGCTTACCGGTGAGCTGACCTCCCCTATTGAGCCGAAGGCATGTTGCCGGTTTGCCAACCGCTGTCCCTATGCGGAGGAGCGCTGCCGGCAGGAAGCTCCGCCGGAGGAAGTGCTGCTGCCCGGACATACTGTGGCCTGTTTCAAAGCACGGGAGATCAACGGCCTGTAAAGGATGGACAGGCGTGTGCCGGAGAAGGGCCTGTGGAACGTCAGCGGCGTAGAAACGCGCCAAGGTCCTGGGAGGTAACTATGAAAATCGAGCAGTGCCTGTACGTTTTGGATGTGGTTGAGACCGGATCCATCCGAAAGGCGGCGGAGAAACGATTTATCACTCAGCAGGGGTTGAGCCAGGCGATCAAGTCTGTGGAGCGGGAGCTGGGGGTTGACATCTTTAACCGCAGCGGCAATCGGATTGAAGTCACGGCGGCCGGAGTGGTCGTGGCAGAGCACCTGCAGCGTATTGCCAGAGAGTACCAAGACCTGCTGGTGGACGTGAGCCAGCAGGACAGCGGCATAGGACTGCAGGACAACAGCATCAAGATCTATTATACCTCGACAGTGGGTGCGCTGTATGCCTCAGCCGTCCTCAGCCGGCTGACCCGGCGCTATCCCAGACTCCACATCCAGATGTTTATCCATAAGCCAACTGAGCTGTTTCAGCTGGACTATGATACCAATACCATCGCAATCTGCGGTATGCCTACCGCAATGGCGGAGGAGCACCTCCGTACAGCCGATAAAGTCCGGAAATATTACCGGTTTGTAAGCACGCCGCTGATGTGTGTGGCCTCACCGCTGTGCCCCTATGCAGGGCGGAAGGTCATTGAGATTGCGGACCTTTACAGCATCCCCTTCGCGGTGTTTGACGACGAGGTAAATCTGCTGGATGAAATCCTGGGGTCCTATGAACAGGCCAATCTGAACTTTATCGGCGGTGATTATGCGCTGTTCAAAGACATCATCGCGAGCACACCGTCTATGGGGTTTGGGACCGCCCTCACCGAATATTATTTTAAACGGCAAAATATCATACGCATACCATTTAACGCGAATATCAATATTGATTACGGCTGCATCGTCAAAAGCGGTCCTACGGCACCTGTGGTGGAAGACTGCGTTGAGCTGGTTCGGGAGGAGCTTTCCAAATTTGTGGTCTGAGCTCCTTCCGGTGCCCTAAGACAATGCGGTGGAACGCTGTGCCGCCGGGTGCGCTGGCTGGAAAATGGAGGTTTTTTATGTTCGATTTTGACGAGCCTTTGAACAGGCGGGGGACAAATTGTTTGAAGTGGGATGTGGCAGACCTGTTCGGTATGGAACGGGTGGAATATCCCTTTTGGATCGCAGACACAGACTTTGGCACCGTGCCTGAGGTTGTGCAGGCCCTGAAGCGGCGCTGCGAACACCCCGCCTTTGGATATAATATTCCCAGCCCAAACTGCATCCCCGCAGTTCAGCGCTGGTATGAGCGCCGGCACAACTGGCGTTTTGAGACGGACGAGGCATTTTTGAGCGTGGGCGTGGTGACTGTGCTGCGGGCGTCTCTTGAAGCGCTGACCCAGCCGGGGGACAAAGTGCTGATCTTTACACCAGTTTATAATCCGTTCCCTGAGATCATCGAAAATACAGGCAGGGTGGTAGTGGACAGCCCGCTGGCGGAGACTGGCGGTACATATCAGATTGATTTTGAGCTGCTGGAGCGGCAGCTGGCCGGCGGTGTCAAGGCCATCATTTTCTGCAACCCCCACAACCCTGTGGGAAAGGTGTGGAAACGGGAGGAGCTGGAGCGCCTGGCACAGCTGTGCGGCCGCTATCGGGTGCTGCTGATGTCTGACGAGGTCCATGGAGACATCTGCCTGCGCGGAGTTAAATACACACCGATGGGAACGATCCCCGCAGTCCGTGACCTGCTGGTGGTTTACACGGCAATCAGCAAGACCTTCAATCTGGCCGGGTTGTCTTCGTCCTGTATTATTGCACCCAACCCGCAGCTGCGCGATCAGATAAACGCCCAACTGAGAAAGAGCTGGATTATGGCCCCCAATACGATGGGCTGTGTGGCGATTGAGGCGGCCTATGAGCACGGCGATCAGTGGCTGGACGAGCTCAATGCCTACTTGACTGGAAATTCTGATTTTGTGTTGGATTACTTTGCCCAATATATGCCCAAGGTTAAAATCGCCAAGCATGAGGGCACATTCCTGATGTGGCTGGATATGCGCTGCTGCGGTGTCACCGAACCGGATGTGGCGGTGGCTTTGGCGCAGGAATGTAATGTGGGCCTGGGCAGCGGCGCCAGCTACGGCAGCCAAGCTCGAGGCTATCTGCGGTTCAATATCGCATGTCCCATGGTAACGCTGAGAAAGGGCGTCGAGGGTATTCGCCGGTTTTATGAGGCCCACTGTCCACAGGATTGACAGCAGACCCTTCACCCCTCCAAGCCAGGGATAAAGGAAGCGCCAATGCACAGGAAGGAAGTGTTTTTATGACGGAAATCCGCGATAATTGGATATCCATGATTATGGACGGCGCACCAGGCCAGCCGCCGGAACTGCCGCCGGCTCCGAAACGGCCGGTTACATTCAAAGAAAACAGTCTGCTCTTTTACCAACGCCAAACGCCGCGGTGGATCCCTCTGGCCAACGAGTGCAACATCATTATACCGGAGGTGGTCTGCGAACGCCCTGCCCGGAACCAGGGCGGCAAGGACTGGTTCGGTGTGGACTGGACCTATATGGAGCTGGTTCACGCGCCCTCTGTTACGCCGGGCTTCTCCCTCTTCGAGGACATCGGGGACTGGAGGGAGGCGGTGCGTTTTCCCGACTTGGACGCCATTGACTGGGAGGGCAGCGCGAAGCAGACGCAAGCCTACATTGACCCGAACCGCATGACCGCGTGCGTTCTTTTTAACGGCTGCTTTGAGCGGCTGCAAAGTATGATGGGCTTTGAAAACGCCGCGTGCGCCATGGCTTCAGAGCCGGAAGAGACGCTGGAGCTGATTAACGCCATCGCGGATTTTAAAATCAGGCTAATTGACAAGCTGTTGACCTATTACCCCATCGACCGGATCATCTATCATGATGACTGGGGAATGCAAACGTCTACCTTTTTCTCGGAGAAGATGTTCCTGGAGCTGTTTTATGAGCCTACGAAACGGATTGTAGACTATACCCACAGCCGCGGCGCGCTGTTTACCATGCACAGCTGCGGCAAAGTGGAACGCTTTGTTCCTCATATGGTAACTATGGATGTTGATTCCTGGGAATCGGCGCAAATGGATATCAATGACCTGCCGGGCTTGAAGCAGGCGCACGGGAAGAAATTGAATATTGAGACGATTCTCGTCAATCCCGTTTTGAGCGATCCGGATGCTGCGGACGAGGAGGTACGGCGGTTTGTGCGCGAAACCATTCAGGCATTGGGAAAAGGAGGAGGGCTCTGTTTCATGTATCTGAGCAGGTGCCACCCCAAACATCTGTGGAGTATCTACGATGAATACTATAAAATCTCGGCGGTGCTTTGCGGAAGCGAAGGGGGCTAAATCAGGCTGCGGTTATCAATGGCATGAGCAGTCGCTACCCCGGCTGAGGGATGCCTATGAGCGCGGGGTACAGCTACCTGTTTGCCGCAAGTATACACAAGTCAGCGAAAGGTGCCGTGAAAACGGCACCTTTTCTTATTTGCACCATGTTATTGAGACACAGTTTAACGTTCTTTTCGGTTCCTCTTCGTTCAAGAAAAGGAACAAAGAAAAAGGAGGCCGTCATGTCAACCAACAAAAGCCAAAACCTCAAGCTCCACCTCTGGGATCCGGAGGATAACTTCCTCCGCGCCGAATTCAATGAAAATTTTGCCGCTATTGACGCGGCGGTAGCAACAGCGAAAACGGAGCTGTCTGCCCAGATTCAGACCGCTCAGCAGACCGCCAATACCGCCCGGGCTGAAGCGGCGGTGCTGCCGTATGCGACGGGGGTCTATACCGGCAATGGATATGGCCAATTTATCGAACTGGGCTTCCGCCCATCTATCGTAATTATTGGCGAATATCATGATACAAGCGATTCGAGCTATGCCATTGGTTTGTGTTCCCTGCACGGCCTTCAGTCCGCCGGTATTTCCATCAGAGACACCGGGTTTGAAGTTGCGGTGCAGCTGTCACGGAAATATCCTGCCACAAATCTCCAACGTCAGACTTATTATTATATTGCGTTCCGGTAAGGGGAATCCCCCAGGGGCAAAGCCCCTGGGGGATAATGCTTCAGAGAGTAGAAAATCACGAACCAGTGACAACCACAACAGCATCTGTTTTGATTGTTTGTCCATCAACAGTAACTTCAGCGTAAACGTAGTCGCCTGCGCTGATCGCGCCCGCAGCGGTCACCGTGAAGTCGGCTGTACCGTTTAACAACGAACCAGGTGTTGCTGTGCCAATCGTCCCTTCAACACCAGTGTCCATTTTCTTGACCGTCACATTTGTAACCTGTGCAGTACTTGTGGCGTCAGTATCACATGTAACGGTAACTTTGACAGTGCCAGCAGTTCCATTGGTTTCCGTAATCTCCGCCGAATAACCAAACTTGGCGTCCGGAGCGAAGCGGAAGTAGACATTCAAACCGTCAGTCACATCGCTGTTCTTACCAGAGGCAGACAGATGGATCATGCCAGCGTTGATATCGGTATTGCAATACTCCCAGTAAGCCCAAAGGTCTCCCGTACCGGTCCAATCCAGCCAAGTCAAGGCATAAGCGAGCGTGCCCGTGACGGGATCTGTCAAGTTGACAGGAAGTGTGGTCTTCTTGCTCAGAGTGATGATAACACGTCTGTTTTCGGTGTCATTGATATGGCTCTTGTCCATTGTGGCACCATACATTGTTACCATGGCCTGCTTGAGGTTTACGTCTTTGATGACGCCGTCAATAGGCTTGGCTTCTTCCTCAGCGTCAGCAGCGTCATCCAGAATCTTCTTCTGCGCGCGGACAGCCTCAAATGCAGAGCCATAATCGTTATTCACGCCGAACTTGTACTCCTGCGCGGCCGGAGTCGTACCGACATAGCCAGAGTCCGTCAGAGCGGTCATAGCGTCATGCTCAGTGCCAGTGATGGCGGTAAACGCCTTGATCGCATCAGTCCAGTCAGCGCCAATCTGACCAGCAACCTTGACGTACTCTTCAACCATCTTCTTGGCCTTCTCGAAGCGAGGCTCCCAAGTCGCGAAGTTGGTCTTGGCTGTGCTGTAGTCGCTGGAGATGCCAGACCAACCGGCGGATTCCTTCGCCAGAGTCTCCATGTTCGAGGTGATATCATACGAAATAGCATCCGCAATAGCCCCAAACGTGGTAACATTGACCATCTTGGATTTGAAGTCACTTACCGCCGCAAACGCCATAGCGACCGCGTTATCGTAAGCTTCATCACCATCAGCGGTACCCTCGCCTGCATCGTGGCTCGGTTTATACGCCACGGCAGCGGCATACATAGCATCCCGGGCAGCCGTTTTCTGCGCGGGTGTAGCGTTCACATCCGCGTTCGTCTTCACCCAAGCGTTATACTTCTCAACCAGAGTATTGGCGGCAGTATCGCCAGCGACGCTGTCGCCGATCAGGACCTCAATCGCACCGCGGACAGTACCCAGACGGTTGGCCTGATCCGTGGTCAGACCATCGACAGTCATGTCCTTAATGTCGTTGTAAGCGGCCTTCAGAGCAGCCAGGGTAGTCGCGTTCTGATTCTTCTGGTAAGCTTCCAGCGCCTTCTCGGCAGCCTCGATCTTGCTCACCTTGTCGCCAGCACCGCTGGTGTCCTGGTTGGCCTTCTCAATAGCGGTCCACAGAGTCATCAGGCCCTTGCCCACAGAGGTCTGCACGTCGGCCGGGAGATCAGACTTGGACACGTCAATGATGTACAGCACATCGCTCTTATTGCACACAGCGATGACCTTGTCGCCAGGATCAACGGCAATCTTGTTGCCCTCGGCGTCGCGGGTCTTGGCGTCGACCTTGATGTCGTCATAACGGTCGTCGTCTCTGCCCTCCAGGGTGTAGACCGTGACCTCGTCCTTGTTGTACTCGAAGGTTTTGGTCTTGCCATCAACCTCGGTGGTCAGGTAGTTGATCAGGTTGGTGACACGGTCCACCTCGGCGGCATAGATGCCGTACTTGGCGTACTGGTCCAGCAGATTGATGGTGACAACACCGTCCTTGTCGGGGTCAGTCTTGGTGTAGAAGCCCAGAGGCAGACGCTTGCCATTGGCGGTGTACTTGTCGAAGTCGTCCATGGTCTTGCCCATACGCATGGTCAGGGTGCCGGTGGCGGCAGTGTCCAGAATGACGTCGCCGGTGGCAATCTCGTCCCTGTTCTTCTCGTTGGCGTAGATGTTGAAGAACGCGTTCTTGGCCTCGGCGGTCAGGCCGGTGACCTCGACGACGATTACGTCGGCAACCCAGTACTCACGGCTCTGGCCGGCGCTCTGGAGGGTGTTGGTGGCAACCGCGTACATGGCCTCGATCTCATCAGCAGCCACATTCAGGGCGTTGCGGTAGCCGGTGACGGTCCGGACGGATTTCACAACGTCACGGCCCGCGCGGGCGTCGTATTCGCGGGTGACATAGTAGAACACGGTGTCGCGGGTGGCCTGAACGGTCACGTCAGTCCAATCGTTGGGGGTGACAGTCGTATCCCACTCGGAAGCGTCAACGCGGATGCTGGAATCGGTGTCGCTGATATCGCCCTTGTCGGGGATATAGTAGCCGGTGAACTCGGTCTGGCCGCTGGTCAGGCCCTTGCCGGCGGAAACCAGGTTGACGTAGTTGGCATCGACTTCTTCCTTGTCGTGCCGCTTGTCATAGTTCCAGGTCTTGACATCCTTGAGGCTCATCACATCGTCGTCATTCAGGGAGTAGGCAACAACGTTGGTGATGGCCTTGCCGTCGGTGTCCTTGGCCTGGTCGCCCTTGGTGGCGTCATTATGGAGGCTGGCGCTTTCGGGATACTTGGGATAGCCAGCGTCGTTGTCCTCATAATCATTGAAGCCGCGCAGCATACCCCAGCTGTTGTTCTTGCTGTCAATGCTTGTATCGTTAATGAAGGGATGACCCAGACGGGCGCGGCTGGTGGTGTAGAAGGTCTTGATCTCGCCGTCAACATAAGCCTTGACAGCGTACTCGTTCTCGTCGATCTTCTCGCGGAACCAGCCGTCGGTCAGAAGGACGTAGTTGTTCGCGCTGTCGTCGGGATAGGCGAACACGCGGATGTAGCCGAAGTGATCCTGATAGTAGGTGTAGTTGACATCCTTCTCGGCATAAGCGATCAGGTTAGGATACTGGGTATCCTCCAGAACAGCGGACTGGCCGTACTCGGTGCCGTCCACGGTCAGGATGTCGCGGCGCATGTTGTAGGAATCGACCTCGCCCTCGAAGGTGGGAGCCAGATCGGCATAGGTGATGCCGTCAATGCTGGCTGTGATGACGATATCGCCCTTGGACAGCTCTTCCGGCGTGACCAGATCGCTGTTGTCGATCTTGTCCTTGCCCAGAGTGACGTCGTTCCGGCCAATGTTGGCAACCTCGTGCATCTCGAACTCAATCTTCAGCACGTAGTCAATATCGCCGTCGTTGTTGAAGTCAATGGCGCGGATGTAGTTGCCGTTCTCGTTGTCGTTCTTGAGGTCGCGGGCGCCATTGGCATCGTAGCCGGACTCAGTGAAGCCCTCGCGGTTGAGAACGTTGTCCTCGTCGATGATGTAGCGCCGCAGGAACTCCTTGTAGGACATGGTGTCGGAGATGTCGTCCAGGCTCTGAGTGCCGACGTAAACTTCGGCGTCATAAACATAGACAGGCACGCCGTTATCCACATCGCTCCACTTGTCCGCAGTGCTGAAAATCAGGTTGATGTTGTCAAGATCGGTAACTGTGATGGGATCGCCCGGACGGATGGTCCGCTCGAGCTTTTCCCATGTCACAAGGTAGCCGTCGGCGTCAGACTTGTATGTAATGGTGCCCTTGCCGTTCAAAGCTTTCAGCGCCTTTACCAGATCCTCGGCCTCGTCCTTGGTCTTCACGGACCAGCGCATTTCACTTGCCGTATAGCGAATCAGGTAGTCAGACTCGTGATCGACCGCATAATTGTTGTCATAGTTCACGAAATACTGAGTGTCCTTGGTCAGAGAACCGTTCACAGCGTTCTCGCCGCGGGCGATGTTCTCATAGCCGGTCTTGATCTCGGAGATCACGTTGAGGCCGGAGTCCTGCGTATTGCCGTACAGGACGCGCTTGGTGTCCTTGTTCCAGTAGACGATGACGGACTGGCCGATGTCCAGCAGGTTGGTGGACACTTCAACAACGCGGGTCTCGCCGGTCAGGTCGCCGCCGTTGTCCATCAGAGCCAGGCGGGTGGTGCCCTTGCGGATGCCGGTTTCAGCGTACAGGTCGGCCCACTCGTTGGCCTCGATGACGCCGGTCAGCTTCTCGGCGTGGAACTTGGCCTCCAGCAGGGTCTCGTAGTACTTGTCGTTGACGTTGCCCGCGCCAATCCAAACGTTGGCATTGGGGCCCTCATAGTACTGAACCATGGGGTCGTCCAGGGCGTTGTACAGCATCTGGGCAACCTGCTCACGGGTCATGGGGGCGCTGGCGCTGATTTCGCCCACCAGGTTGTCGGTCAGCTTCAGGGTGCTGGCCTTGGCCATGGTGTTGATGTCCCAGCCGATGCCCTTGAAGCCCTCGATGTCGGCGTTATAGCCCAGTGTGGTCATGATCATCTTGGCGGCCTCAGCGGCGGTCACGTCAGCCGAGGGATCGAAGATACCGTTGCCCTTGCCGGAGACGATGCCCAGGCTGGTGCAGTACTCGATATAGGTCTCGGCCCAGGCGGCAGAAGGATCGTTGCGAATGTCGTTGTAAGTGGGAACTTCCTTGACGGCGTTGGGGATCATGTTGTCGCCGCCGGCCAGCACGCGGCAGATCATGGTAGCCATCTCAGCACGGGTCACGTTGCCGGCGGGACGGAATTCCGCGCCGTCGTTGTAACCGTTGATGACGTCGAGGCTCACCAGGGTCTCCACGGCCTGCTTTTTGGTGATGCTCTCCTCGTCCGTGAAGTCGTCGTAATTCACGGCGCCGGCTCCAACCATGCAGATGGAGAGGACCATCGCAAGGGCCAGAACCAGAGAGAGCACCTTTTTGAGGTTTCTCATGGATTTGTTTCCTCCTTCGATATTTTTC
>JAAWCD010000047.1 GCA_022793095.1 Oscillospiraceae bacterium
CCCCCGCTTTCGCGTGCAGTCACCCGCCCGCAGGCGACTGATTTCGTCAGAATGACGAAATCAGCTTCAGGCTGTCGAGTTTCTCGACAGCCTGAAGGCCGCCGCCGGATATTCCGGCGGCGGCCGTTTTTCCGCTCTCCTGAGCTCCCCAAAAACACGCTCTGGGGCTTTGCCCCAGACCCCACCGCCCTTTGAAAAGGGCGGCCCTAAACTTTATTGCTTTGACAAGCTGCTTACAGATAGGATAAAGCTGATAGCAAAATACGCTTTGTTTATGATTTGTCCCGGCACTTCTTCAGCGGCCGCTTATTCCCCTGCTCATCCACAAGGTAGGTGTTATCCAGCTGGGCGGTCAGGCTCCGCTTCACCGCCGCGATGTATTCCGCCCGCAGGACAGCCTGCTCCCGGCGCTCCTCCTCAGTCAGGCCCTCCGGCGTTTTCGACTTGCGGGCCAGCTCGTTGATTCGGCCAATTTTTGCCTGTTCCATAATTGCTCACTCCATTCCGTTATAAGGCGTATATATAATACAGTTAGTTTATGAATACCGCTCAATTGTCACCGCAATCCGGCCCTTTTTAGACAGTCCGCCCACCGACTGAATGACGCATTTACCCAGTCCGCGGCAGGAGATCACATCTCCCTCCCCCACGGTCCGGTCTCCCTTCCGGCACTCCTGCCAATTTAGGCTGACCCGTCCGGCAGAAATCAGGTCCGCGGCCTTGCTCCGGCTGATAGAGAAGCCAGCCGCTGCCGCCGCGTCCATCCGCAGCGCCGCCAAGGTGTCCCGGATGGTCTTCACTTGGAGCTGAGGCGGCTCCACCTCGGACAGGGGGCATGGGGTCAGCCGGAGCTTCACCCGTCCGGCGCTCTCCATGCTCTGGCAGAGGAAATCGGAGATCTCCCGCAGCACCAGCATGTCACACCGGCCCTCGCTGACGAGCAAGTCCCCCACCTTTTCCCGAGTGACCCCCATCCCCATGAGGGCGCCCAGAAAATCCCGGTGCGTGAGCCGTTCTCCCCCCTGCCAGACCGCCCGCAGGGCCACAATGGGGCCTTCCCCGTCAAACAAATCCGCCTCCATCCAATCCGGGAGGAAGGCGCACACCCGGCGCTCAGCGCCCTCAAAGCCGCCGGACCAGAGGTGACGGGGGTAGCCTGCGGCCGCGATGAGCCGGGCCACCGCTTCCGCCTCATGGGGGGAGAGAAATGAGGTCCAGGCGGGGACGCTCCGGCGCTGGGCCTGCTCGATTCGGTCCATGGTCCGGGCCAGGAGGGTGCGTTCCTCCCCATCCTGAGCCAGCCTGTTGAGCAGCTCCGTTTTGTTCATCCTGTCTCCCCCATCCGGCATATAATATGGAGCTATTATATCACGGACCGGCTGGGAAGTCAAAAGCTCCGCCCCTATCCCGGCGCTTTGGAATAGCTCTCGCCGTTTTCCAGCGTGATGCCCCGTTCCTCAAACAACCGGCTCACTGTGACAAAATAAAATCCCTGCCCGTGGAGGGCGTCCACCACCTGAAGGGCGGCTTCCACGCTCTCCGGGAAAATATCGTGCATGAGAATGATGTCCCCGTCTTTGACGGTCTCCACCAGGTAGGCCGCTTCCTGCTCCACGTTCATCTTGGCCCAGTCCTCCGAGTCCACTGACCACAGAATCAGCGGTGCGCCCGCCCATTTCCGCACCGAATCGTCAATAGCCCCATAGGGGGGCCGCACCAGAAAGGAGCGTTCCCCCAAAATGCTGGCCAGCAGGCTCCGGGTCCGGTCCACCTGGGCGTCAAAATCCGCCTTGGAAAGGCCGGTGAGGGCGCTCTTGTGGTCGTAGGTGTGAATTCCAACCTCATGGCCCTCGCTGGTCATCCGCCGCACCTTGTCCGGGTCTTCGGCCACCTGCGCGCCGATGACAAAGAAGGTGGCCTTTGCCCCCCGCTCGTCCAGGCCGTTCAGCAGCTTTGTGGTCCACTTTCCCTTCGGGCCGTCGTCGAAGGTGAGGGCCACCAGCTTAGGACCGCTTTCCTCCTCCAGCGTGACCGGCACGCCCGCTGTCACCGCCTCCGGGCTTAAAAAAGGCGTCAGCCAGCCCAATCCCTGGGCAAGCAAAAACAGGAGCGCCCATGCCAGGGCGCTCCTGCCGCGTCTCGTCTGTCCTTCCATGCCGCCGCACCTCCGCTTTTTGTTCAGTATGCCCGGTACAGAACGAATCATCCGATGTAATTTTTGTCTGCCATGAACCTTGTCGAACTCCGGCCCGGAAAGTCCTTCCAGCGGCAAAGGGTTTTGACCGGCTGAGCAGGCGCTTCCCCATATTGGAAACGCAAACGGGACCCTGGAGCCGCTCAGAGCAGCTTCAGGGTCCCGTTACAGGCCCCTCTGGGGTCTGTTGCTACAGCAAAGAAAAGTTTACTTGCGGCCCGCCAGGACGTCGTCCAGGGGCTTGCCGGCGGCCTTGCGGTACTGGTCGTCATAGGCCTTGACACGGTCGGGCTTGAACAGGAGCAGCAGGACAATGCTGATCACGCCGGCAACAAGCAGGAAGATGAACGCCGGAGCGGGGTCGGCGTTTCCGCCAGTCTTTGCCGCGTTCATGAACATCAGGCTGGTGATCACCAGCGGAGCGGCGTCGTTCATCAGGTTGGCAATGGGATTCACTTTGCCGAACACGGTGGGGAAGTCCTCAATGCGCCAGTACTGCACCGAGGCGGACACGGTGTAGTTGGAGGAGGCCCCCATGAAGATGCCCAGGATCCACATGCCCGCCACAACGGGGACCTTGCCGCCGATGGCGCCCAGGATGCCCGCCACGACCATCAGGGCCATGGCGATGAGCATGGACTTGCGGGTGCCAATCTTGGTGTCCAGGACGCCCAGCAGATAACTGCCGGCGATGGCAAAGATGGCGTTGACCATCATGACCATATTGAACTCATTGCTTCCCGGGATAATTCCCGCCGCGCCAAAGATATTGGCGGTCTGGGTCATCATGCCCACGGCGCCCATCAGCAGGAAACCGGCGGGGAGGGTGATGCACCAGAAATCAGGGGACTTGAGGGTGTTGGCCAGGCCCCAGACAGAGGTCTTCTTATTCTCAATCTCGAACTCCATCATGGCCTTGGCCTTCTCCGGGGTCATGGACTTGTCGTTGTCACGGTAAGCGCCCACCTGCTCGGGATAGTCCCTCACCAGCACCGCGCCGATGAGCACACCGATGCAGATGATGATGAAGAAGGGCAGATAACCGCCGAGCGCCGCAGGGGCAATGGCCTCCGCGGGCGCGCCGCCCATGGCCATGCCCATCGCCTTGCCCAGGAAGGGGCTCATCAGGGCGTTGCCGATGGGGAAGGCAATGGTGACCAGGCCCATGACGGTGCCCTTCCGCCGGGGGAACCACTGGCCGATCAGCACGCCCACCACGAAGGTGCACCAGACGATGAGCACCAGGCAGGTGATGAAGTAGAACACCTTCCAAAGGCCGCCGGGCGGGGTCAGCATCACGCCCAGGGAGGCCGCCATGGAAATCACACCCATCACGATGCTCAGGGCGTGCATATTCTTGATTCTGCCGATAAAGGGGGACACGATGATCTGGATCACCACGCCAAGGATAGCCGCGATGGTGTAGATCATGGGCACGCCCTGTACGGGATCGTAGTAGCTGCCCAGCGCGTTCATGGGCCAGTTGGTGAAGCAGACCATGGCCAGGTAGGCCATAAACTGATAGATCATCAGCATCCAGCCGCGAAACCCAAAGCCTCTCACATTACTTTGCTGCATATTGTTCCTCTACTTTCTTTTCTCTCAAATGTTCCTCTCAGCAAAAGGCATTCCGCCTGGCCGCGTCTCTCTGAGACGCCCGCTGTACCATGAACCACTCCCTTTCTCTCAGCGTCTGTCCTCACCGGGTCAGGGCCTTAAACGCCTGGAAAACAGACACTCCAGTGTACTGCCGCACCGCTTCCTCGCCCTTCAGGGCACGGAGCGCACCGGCAGCCATAGCCTCCATCTCAAACTCGCCGGGATATGCGGAGACAGGCGCGATAAAGGAACAGGCCCCGGTGATCTGGGCCACCAGATCCTTGTTGTGGACCATGCCGCCGCCCAGGAGGATGCCGTCCACCTGGCCGTGGAGGGCCGCCGCCATGGCCCCGATCTCCTTGACAATCTGGTAGATCATGCCGTTCCAGGCCAGCCAGGCCAGCCGCTCGCCGCCGGCCGCCCGTTCCGACACCTGAATGGCGTCAGCGGTGCCAAGCAGGCTGACGAAGCCGCCGGTCTTGGTACACAGGGCTTTTGCGGTCTTTTTGTCCACGCCGGAGAAGCAGTAGTCGATCAGGGCCGAGGCGGGTACAGCGCCGCAGCGGGTGGGGGCCATGGGGCCCTCGCCGCCCACGATGTCACAGCCGTCAATCATCCGGCCCTTCCGGTGGGCGGAGACGGAGACGCCGCCGCCGATGTGGCACACCACGAAATTGCAGTCCTCATATTGTCTGCCCATGCCCTGGGCGTGGCGGATGGCGGTCTCCTTCAGGTTGAGGGCGTGAAGATGTACATTGCGGTAAACGCCTCTGATTCCGGTCATCCGGGCCACGTCCTGAAGCTCGTCGGTGTCCGGCGGATTGACCACAAAGGCGGGACAGCCCAGCTCGCCGGAAAAGGTTCTGGCCAGCTGTGGCCCCAGCTGGGCCGGGTGCTGCACACCGTTTGCGCCCTTGGCAGCGTGGTCCAGGAGCAGCGCGTCAACCGCGTACACGCCGCCTTCCATGGCGATGAGGCCGCCGCCCCGCCCTACGACGGCGGCTGTGCCGTCCAGATTGACGCCGTTCTCTGCCAGCAGGGCCCGAATCGTCCGCTCCCGGTAGGGGAGCTGGTCGCTGATGGAGGCGTACTTGGCCAGCTCGCTGGCGTCGTGGGACACATTGGCGGAATACAGGGTCTGGCCGTCTTCAAACACGGCGATTTTGGTGCTGGTGGAACCGGGATTGATCGTCAGTATTTTCATTGTATCATTCACTTTCCGCATGTTTCACTTCTTTTTCTTGAACAAAAAAGAAGCAAAAAGAACTTCAAACTGGGTGCGCTTCAGCGCTTGCAGGGAATTGGTTTTGCCGGACAGCGGGGCTTCACCGGCCCGGCCTTGACAATGGCCTCTTCCTCGCAGGTGTCCAGACACCTGCCGCACTGGGTACACTCGTCCTGGTCGATCACGTGAATAAACTTCTTTTTGCCCAGAATGGCGTCGTCCTCGCAGGCGTCCAGACATTCGCCGCAGCCCACGCACCTGTCCGCCAGGATGTGATAGGTGACAAAGCTCCTGCACACCCCGGCCTGACAGGCCCGCTTGGCCACATGCTCGGAAAAGGCGCCGGCATACTGCCCGAACACAGCCAGGGCGGTGCGCCCCAGCTCCGTGCCGTCCCCGCACAGGGACTGCTCCACCATCATCCGGCACAGCTTTTCAAGCTGCGCCAGATCGCCGGAGCGGGATTTTTTCATGGTGATATCGGTCAAGGTCAGCTCAAGCTGAGCCGCGCCCTCGTAGCCGAACACGCATTTGCCGCAGTCCAGGCAGCGGTGTCCCTTGACATAGCGCAGCAGCCCGTCTACCGGGCACTGCTTCTCCGAGAGGTTCAACAGCATTTCTCTCATCCGTTGTCACCTCCATACTCATTCCACAGCTTGACCCGCTGAAGCTGCAGCCGCAAATCACATTGCAGGCAGCGGCCGGATTCACATTCCGCCTCTTTACAGGAGTAGGTGCGGTACACATCTGCGCCGCCGCTGAGCCGCTGCTTGACGTCCCGCAGTTCCTGTTCCACACGGGGCAGGGCGGCAAAGCCCTCCACCCGGCCGATGCGGGGTTCTGCGGACCGCTCCGCCAGGGTCTCGTCAATCTCGCCGTCCCCGCCCAGGTAGCGGTCGATGACTGAGGCCACCTCACGGCCCTGCTGGATGGCCTTGATGACAAAGCTGATGCCGGTAATGGCGTCTCCCGCGGCAAAAATGCCGTCCACAGAGGTGTTGAAGCCCTCTACCGCCGGATAGCCCCGGCCGTTGAGCTCGATGCCGAAGCTTTCGTAGCTGGAAAGGCCGGTGTGCTGCCCGGTGGCAAAGATCACGCTGTCACAGGGAATTACGGTCTGGCTTCCCTCCTCCGCCACTTCGGTGACCTTGCCGGTGGCCCGGTCGTAGGTGGAGGACAGAACGGTGTGGACCCGCAGGCCGGTCACCCGGTCCGGCGTGCCCTCAATCGCTTCAAAGGATCGGCCTGGCAGCAGATGGATGCCCTCCTGGGCGCCCTCCTCCTGGTCCTCTTTATCCGCCAGAATCCTGTCCGCCTGCTCCAGGCAGGCCAGATGGACGGTCATGCCTTGGCGCACCAGGGAGCGGGCCGCATCATAGCCCACGGAGCCTCCGCCGATGACGCACACGGTTTTCCCCAGGTAGGAGAGGTCCGCTCCGGCGCGGCTGTCCGCCAGAACGTCCATGGCCGTGTAGACCTGCTGGAATTCCGCTCCCGGCAGGGGCAGCTTCCGGCCCTTGGACACGCCCACGGCCACCAGCACGGCGTCGTATTCCTTCCGCAGGGCGGCCGCGCTGGTCACTTCACGGTTGGTTTCGGCCTTCACGCCGCTGTCCAGGATCCATTGGATTTCCGCCATGACCCCCTCCAGAGGCAGCCGGTAAGCGGGGATGCCGCTGGTCATGGGGCCGCCCAGCTGAGGGCGTTTTTCCAGGACCGTCACGTCGTGGCCCAGCTTGTTGAGGTAGTAGGCCGCAGTCAGCCCGCAGGGGCCGGAGCCGATGACCGCCACCCGCTTGCCGGTGCGGGGCTTGTGGAAGCCCTTGTCCTTCCAGGCCTGCCCGGCGTCGTGCTCCACGGCGAACCGCTTCAGGTTCCGAATGCCCAGAGGGTCGTTCAGGCTGGTGCGTTTGCAGCCTGTTTCACACAGGTGATTGCAGATATGGCCCAGCACCAGGGGGAAGGGGACCTTTTCCCGGATGATGGCGTGAGCGTCCCCAGGGCGGCCCTCCCGCACGGCCCGGATGTAGGCCGGGATGTCGATGTGGGCGGGGCATTCAGCCCGGCAGGGAACCACGTTGTCCGCGTAAGACGGGTATTTTTCCATCAGGCCCACCGCGTCCACGATGGATCCGGTGGGGCACACCTCGATGCACGCGCCGCAGAACCGGCAGCCGGCCTCCGCCAGGCGCTTGCCCCCGGGAATGCCCGCGTGGACGCCGCCGGCGTCCCGAACGTACTCCAGCACCTTGACGCCGCGCTTGTCCTGACAAGCGCGGATGCAGCGCCCGCAGCGGATGCAGCGGGTAAAGAGGTGGGTGATGAGGGGATTTTTCTCATCGGTGGGCACAGGACGGGACTTCTGCCGCCAGTCCTGGCCGTTGACCCCCATGTACTGATAGAGGCTTTGCAGCTCGCACTTGCCGAATTTGGGACAGCCGGTGCATTCGGCTGGGTGGGTGGCCAGCATCAGCTCCATGGAGGTCCGGCGCACCGCCTCGGCGGCTTCGCTCCGGATTTCCACGGTCATGCCCTCCTCCGCCAACGTCATGCAGGCGGGAACGGGGGTTTCGCCCCCGTTCACCGTCACGCTGCACAGGCGGCAGCCCCCCTTGGCCTCCAGGTCAGGGTGGTCGCACAGGTGGGGAATGTAGATCCCCGCGTCCAATGCCGTGTGAAGGAGCGATTGCCCCTCCCTGGCCTGGACGGCCTGGCCGTCAATTGTCAGATGTATCATGCCGCTTAGAACTCCGACACCTTGGCCGCGGCGTTCTCGCCGGCAATGCGGCCGGAGTTGATGCAGAAGCCCATGGTGTTGCCGGGGAGGGTGAAGGGGTAGGTATCGCCGTAGATGGAGCATGCGTCGGTGCCCACGGCGTAGAGGCCGGGAATCACATGGGCTTCCTCGTCCAGGACCTCCATCTTGTGGTTGATCTTGATGCCGCCCAGGGATCCGTAAGCGCCCACGGTCTGGCGGCAGCAGTAGAAGGGGGCCTTGGCGATGGGCTCCATGTAGTGGCGGTCCTTCTCGAAGATCTCGTCGTAGCCGGCTTCACACATTTCGTTGTACTCCTCCACCTGAGCCTTCAGGCCCTCGGGGTCGATGCCGGCCTTCTCCGCCAGCTCCTCGATGGTGTCCGCCTGGCAGATAGGCTCGTATCCGGCGGCCAGATCCCGCTCCCACTGCTCCTCGAAGTGGTCGTACAGGTCGTGGGGATGGACGTGGGAAACGATGTCGGGCCCCTTCTTCTTGTAGCGCTTGAGGAGCTTGGCGTCAAAGATGGCGAAGCCGATCTTGCCGGGCTGAGCGGACAGGGCGTTGCCGGTAAAGGTGGTGTTGCCGATCTGGTCCTCGGGCATGAAGCGCTGGCCGTTCCGGTTGACCCACAGGCAGGGCTGGCGGAACGCGCCCTCGATGTAGAAGTGGTTCATGTTGTCGGGAAGCTGGTACATCAGCTCCATAATGACGGGGGTCTTGGCCGCGCCGGCCTCCCAGGCCATTTTCATGCCGTCGCCCTTCATGCCGGGCACGGCGAAGTTGTGGATGGTCTTGCCGAACTCATAGCCGGTGTACTCCCGAATCATCTCCGGGTTGTCTCCAAAGCCGCCGGTGGCGATGATGACGCTGGGGGCACGGGCCTCAATCTCCTCCCCCTGGGCGTCCACGGCGAGGACGCCCACCACGGCTCCGTCCTCTTGAATCAGTTTCTTGACGGGGGTTTCCAGCTGGAACTCCACACCCTGAGCTTTGGCGTACTCCGTCATTTTCTTGACCATGGCGGTGGCCGCGCGGGGGCCGGGGATGCCGCCGCCCTCGGGCTTCACCACATGCCAGGTGAACTCGCCGTCGGAATAGGGACGGGTGGCCTCAGGGGCGGAGAAGGCCCGCTGCACGCCTACGAACTCCACGCCCATATCCTCCAGCCAGTCGATGGTGTCGCCGGACTTGAAGTAGTAATCCCGGACCAGGCGGGCGTCCACCTGATAATGGGTGAAGAACATGTGCTTGCGGAAGGCCTCGCCGGGTGTGATGGCCACCATGGAGGCGCGTTGGATGCGGGAACCCACGCCCAGGGGGCCCATGGCCATGTTGGCGGCTCCGCCGGTGGTGCTGCCCTTCTCAAAGGCCAGGACCTTGGCGCCGCCCTCGCCCGCGGCGCAGGCGGCAGCCAGGCCGGAGAGGCCGGCGGCGACAACGATGACGTCAGCTTGCATTTTTTTCATGACAGATTCTCCTTATTACATTACAGATTTTTGGGCTCCGCCCAAACCCGCTGGGGCTTTGCCCCAGACCCCACCGCCCTTTGAAAAGGGCGGCCCGAAACTTTCATTCGTAATTTAAAAAAATGCGGCATGGCGTGGGGGGACGGTTTCCGCCATGCCGCGTCCGTGTTCAGCGCTGGAATCAAATCGTCTTGAACTTCATTTCCTTATAGCGGCCGATCTTCTCCTTGACAATCTCCATATTGTGGGGATCCCGGTAGAACGCGCCCTCGGTGGAGCCAATTTCATCCAGGTGATGGCCCCGGCCCTCCACGGTGGTGCGGTCCCGGCAGCAGCCGTTCTCCGGGTCGATGACGAACCTCCACTTGCCGTTCCCGTCCTTCTCCAGGTCGCCGCCGCAGCCGCAGACCTGGCACTCCACCTTGAAATGGATGCCGTCCCACTGGGGCTCGCCCAGCACCAGGGCGTTGGAGTGGCAGTTGGGGCACCAGCCCATGTCGGGGTCGCCCTCCCAGCCCCGGTCCTCGGGGGCCTTGGACAGGGATTTCATGATGTTCTCTCCCAGCTTGCGGGCCCGCTCCAGATGGCCGGGGCAGACGAGCACATGGGCCTTGGCCGGAACGCGGGTGGCCAGCTGCATATCCACCACATGGAAGTCGCAGGTGAACATGGCCGCCTGCATGGTCTCCAGGCTCTGAGACATCCAGGCCCGTGTGGAGCCGCCCACGGCGATGAGGCCGGCCACCCGGTGCCGGGGCGTGATTGCGCCGATTTTCTCCAGGAACGCCGTCTCATAGGCCAGGGAGCGCTGCATGAAGCGGGTGAAGTTGGCGGAAACCTGAAGGTCGTAAGTAGGCGCGGAGAAAATGACAGCATCCTGCTCAAACAGGGCCTGCATGAGCTTGTCCTTGTCGTCCCGGTTTTTCAGCACGCAGCCCGCATTCTCACCCTTCATGAACATCCCCTGGGTACAGTGGGTGCAGCCGGTGCAGTCCTCAATGCTATAATCCCGCAGATTGGCGAAGGTGACTTCCGCTCCCTGCTCCTGGCAGGCGAACAGCGCCTCCTTGAGCAGGATTTCGCTGTTGCTGTCCTTGCGGCCCGCAGTCAGGCCCATTACCTTGAATGACATACCGTTCTCCTCCTGATGTTTCATTTTGTGCGCCGCGGCTCCGGCAGGCAGTGTGTGAGAATTTGGCCGAAAATGTGATTTTTTCATAATTTCCAAACCAAAAGTCAAAATGGTTTGTGCATTATCATTATAAAGACAGCCACCGGATTCGTCATCCGATGGCTGTCAGAAATCTGTCAATGTTTCAATGTGTTTTTTGCGACGTTTGTCGGAATGTACAGCTGGTCACACGTTTTCTCCCACAGTTCTGTCATATTGCTCCAGATAGTCCATCAAATAAAAGGAGAGCTCGCAGGCAAACAGCCGCCGGCCGTCGTAGATATCCGCGCCAATCAGGTCAACGATCTTGTTCATCCGGTAAAAAAAGGTGCTCTTGTGGACGTGAAGCTCGGCCGCCGCCGCCGCCGCGTTCCGGGAGCAGCGGAGGAAGACCCGCAGGGTGTGCAGGAGCTCTGTATGGTGGGCCTCATCGTGCCGCTGGAGGAGGCGCAGGTCCGGGAAGATCTGGGCCCACAGCCAGTCCTGGCTCACGCACTGGGAGAACAGGTGGTTGAGATAATGGTGCTCATAGCAGCGGACGCGCTCCCCTTCCTGGGGGCGGCTGGCGCAGGCCATGGCCTGTTCCGCCGCATAGCCGGACATGGACAGGGAGGTGTAGCAGTAGCTGACGCCGCAGCGCATCTGATTGAACTCCAGGAAATTGAGCAGGGCCTGCCGCTCCCGGGGGTGGAAGGGAGCCGGGTTGTCCCGGGGCAGCAGCATGCACAGCCGTCCCTTCACCGCGCCCCCCATGCCGTCGGGCAGGATGTTGTGGAGCAGCTCATAGTACCGGAGCTGGGTGGCGTGGGCGTTGCCCACATCGTCGAAGGAGAAGTAGAGCATGAAGTAATAGGGCTGAGGCTTATACCCCAGCTGGCGGAGCCGCTGCTCGGCGAACTCGTCCGAGGAGAAGTGGCCGATGGTCAGTTCCCGGAGGAAATATTCGTATTTCAGCCCGTTTTCCACGGCGAAGCCGTCGTTTTTTTGCAGCTCAATGGCCAGAATCTGGCCCAGGTAGTCGATCAGATCCAAATCCTGGGGGGAGAAGCCTTCCGGCCGGCCTGGACTGAACAGGTAGGCCACCATGGCACGGTTGATGCGAACCGGCCGGAAGGCGATGTCGTAAGGGAATCGGTTGTCCTGGCAGACATAGGTGCCGGGGAGCTCCAGGGACCGGGCAATGTGCTGGTTCAGCTCCAGGCTCATGCTCAGGTCGAACTTGAGGTAGCCTCTGCCGTTGTCCACGTCCAGGTCCGGGTCCTCTGCTTCGGGGGTGGGCACCTTGGCCAGAAAGCCGTAGCTGGTGTCGCACAGATTCAGTTCCAAGCCGGTGGCGTCGTGGACCGTGTCCAGATAGTACCGCAAGGGACTGTGGGTCTGAAGCGCCTGAAACAGCTGGTGCTTGATCCGCTCCATCTGCTCCGGGGTCATTCTGTCCTCCATAGGGGGTCCCCTCCCTTCTGATGGGTCCCGCCGCGCAAGGACGGCGTGCCCGGCTTCACGATGAGGCAGACGGGCTGCCCCAGCTCGGGATTGCGGGTTTCGCTCACATAGACCTGTCCCTTGATATAGGGCAGCGGTCCAAAGGCGTAGTCCATTCCCCGCTGGTTTCCCACCAGCGGGATACACCTGCGGAAGCGCTGGATGACATTCTTGGAAAAAGGAAAACCAAAGTGGCCGGAGAGGAAGCGGTCAAAGGGCAGCCCTTCCACCCGGTCCAGCATACGGGCGTAGTGCTCCAGAGACAGGCTTTCGGGGAACAGAAGGCACATCTGAGGGGAGAGGGCGTCCCCTGCCAGCAGCAGCCCCAATTCCCGGCACAGCAGGCCGGTGCTTCCGGGCGTGTGCCCGGACAGGTCCACCACCTCCGCCGTCAGGCCCCCCAGGTCCAGAACCCCGCCGGGTTGGATGGCCCGATAGCGCTCCGGTGAAAAGCTCCTGGCCATGCCGGAGAGCTCCCGTCCCAGGGTCTGCTCCAGCACGGGGATTTGTCCGCGGCCCGCCTCCAGCAGGGGCAGGTCCGCCGGATGCAGATAAGCGGCGTCAAATTGCAGGTTTCCGCCCACATGGTCGAAGTGTCCATGGCTGTTGACCACTGTGGGAACCATAGGACTCAGCGCTTGGAGAAATCCCCGCAGGTCCCCCAGGCCGGTCATGGTGTCAAACAGCACCGCGCCCCGGCTTCCGGTGAGCAGGGTGCAGAAATTCCCTGCGCCGTCCCCGATATGCCGGACGCCCGGCGCGATTTCACAGCAGGAAAATTCCATCGGTTATCCTTTCTTTTGGAAGAAGCGGAAACGCCCAGCACCCCTGCCGGCCCGGAGGCCAGCAGGGGTCGTTCCATACATTACTTTTTCATGCCTGCCGCCCGCACGGCGGAAATGACCACGTTGCCCTTGATTTCGGACACCGGGGCCCCCCGGGAACAGTCGCAGACCACCTTCTGGAAGCCCTGAAGCATGGGACCGTAGGCGTCGGCATGGCCGAACTGCTGAATCAGCTTGACCGCGATGTTCCCCACGTTCAGGTCCGGCCAAATCAGCACATTGGCCTTGCCGGCCACCTGGCTTTTCTCTTTGACCTTTTTGGCGGCCACCGCGGGAACAATGGCGGAATCCAGCTGCAATTCGCCCTCAATGGACAGATCCGGACGCAGCTCGTTGGCGATTTTCGCAGCCTCCAGAACCTTGTCAATCAGCTCGCCCTGACCGCTGCCGCGGGTGGAATAGCACACCAGGGCGCACCGGGGCTCCCAATCCAGCAGAGAGCGCACCGTGTCACAGGCCGAAATGGCGATAGAAGCCAGCTGCTCCGCGTTGGGGTTGGTACACACGGCGCTGTCCCCCACGGCCAGCAGAGAACCTTCGCTGCCCTCGAAGCCGGGAATGTCGCACAGGCCGATGCTGGAAATGGTGGTGATGCCAGGCTGAAGCCCCACCACCATCTGACCGGCCAAAATCACGTCGCCAGTGGTGTTGTTGATGCCGGCGAAGGTCACGTCCGCCTCGTCCACGGCCTGCATGACCGCGGCGAAGTACAGCGGGTCTGCCATGCGGCGGCCCAGGGCCTTTTCCTTCAGCTTCCGTCCGGGCTGGACCACATAGTCCCCAATAAGCTTGTTCTTGTACGCCTCGTCATGGATATCCACGAAGGTGAACACACCCCCGTCATAGCCCCGCTCCTGGCACAGCGCCCGGAGCTGCCCGGCGTCTCCCACCAGGATGGGGACAATGCAGCCGTCCTGGGCACATTCGTAAGCGGCCTGCATCATTTTCTCGTTATCCGCCTCCGGAAAGGCCACCCGCTGGGGATTTTGCCGGGCTTTCTCGTAAAGACGGTCTAAAATACTCGCCATATCCGTTTCTCCTCCGCCGGTTACAGCAGTTCCTCAGTCTTGTCCACCAGGTCGCCGATGGTCTTGCAGGCGGCGGCCACGGGGAGCTGAACCAGCACGTCCAGCTCATTTTCAATCTCGGACACCAGGCCCACCATCAGCACAGAAGCGCCGCCCAGGTCCTCCTTGATTCGGGTGTCCATGGACAGGGTGCCGATGTCTTTATTGTAAGAGGTGGAGACCAGCTCCAGGATTTTCGCTTCCAATTCTTTGCGGTCCATATTGGTCAGACTCCTTTTTTCATTCTTTCGTTCCGCCCTTGGAGGAGGTGAAACCAGCTCTGCCAAAGGGGAATCAATCTTGTGCTGCTTTTCTCAAAAACAGATCATTTTCAGCTGGTTCACGGTTCGTTTTTCCGCTGGTTTTATCCAGGTTTAACCCTCTTTCTGCGCGAAAACAGCTTATTCCTCGTCCAAGGCGAAAACCACCGTCTTATATCCGTTCCGCTGGAAGATTTCCGCGTGGACAGGGACGGGAAGAAGGCCCTTTTCCATCATTTCCTTGCGCTTCTTCTTGTTGATTCCCTTCACCACCGCGTTGACGCAGGCCCCCTCGGCCAGCTCCACCTCGCCATAGGCGAAGTTCCGGGCGCCCAGCGCGTCATACTCCGGCTTGGAGGACAGGGCGGCGGGCAGCACGATGGACTTCATCACGCCCTTTCCGCTCAGCTCCACCCACTCCGTTTCCAGGTTGCCGCAGGTGTTGCAGGCATAGACCGGCGGGAACTCTACCGCGCCGCAGGCGGGGCACTTGCGGCCCAGGATCTTCCCCTCCTCCAGGGCCTCATAAAACTTCTGAACGACTTTTTCCAGTACGATAGCCATTTCAAAACCTCCTATCCAAAACGGTCAGTCCCGGGTCCTGAGCATCACAGCCGCCACGTTCTGGGAGCCGCCGTAGCCCCGCAGCAGCGTGGTCCTGGGCAGCTTCTTCACCTGGCGCTCGCCGCACGCGCCCCGCATCTGCATGCAGGCCTCGTATATGTCCGCCATGCCGGAGGCGGCGTGGGCGTGGCCGAAGGAGGTACGGCCGCCGTTGGTGTTGATGGGCTTGTCGCCGTCATAGGCGGTGCGGCCCTCACAGATGTACTTCCAGCCCTCGCCGTAGGGCAGGTATCCCGCAATCTCAGCGGCAATGAGATGGGAGGTGATGATGAAGTCATTGGCGAAAAACAGGTCCACCTCTTCCGGCTTGACCCCCGTACACTCGTAGACCTGGCGAACGGCCTCCTCTGTGGCGCGGATCTCAAAGTGGGGGTTGGTGGCCTCCATGCAGGAGCAGCCCACGCCCAGCACCTCAATGGGCTTGTGGCTCAGCTTCCTGGCAATCTGGGGAATCATGTCCGTGGCGCACACAATGCAGGCGGCCGCGCCGTCGCACTTGCGCTCAATGCACTCGGCCCGCAGAAAATCGCCCATCCGGGGGTTGTAGGGGGAGCGCATGTAGTCCATCACATTGTCAAAGCCCGCCTCCTTGGCGATATCCGCGAACTCCTTCCGCTCCAGCGCCAGGGGGTTCTTGGCCGCGTTGCGGCGGTTGTTAATGGCCATCCAGTTCAGGGTGTCGTCCATGTCCTGGGCGCTGATGCCCCGTGTGCGGACGTAATCCTCCGCCGCATCGTCGTAAATCAGCTCCATGGGGGCCATAAAGCTGCGGGCGTAATTGCGGTCATACAGCCACTGGGTGGTAGCCAGGAACCGTTCCATGGTCATCTTGTCCCGCTGGTAAGGGTGCTTCTTGGTCTCCACATTGTCCGCAGGCGCGGGCGTGCTGTCGCCGAACTCCACACAGCCGCTCAGCACGCAGTTATACTTACCGGAGGCCACGGCGTTCACCGCCGCCTCAATGGCCAGGTAGCCCGTACAGCACGCCTCGGAGTGGTGGATGGACGCCTTCCCCTTCATGCCGAACCAGTTGGCAATCTGGGCGTTGGGGGTGAGGTAGTTGGATCCGTTGAGCGGGCTGGCCTCGCCGTGGAAGTAAAACTCCACATCCTTGGCGGTGATGCCCGCGTCCTCCATGGCCTTCAGCGCGGCATAGCCGAACAGCTCGCCCTCCGTCAGTCCGTTGGTCTCGGGATTGTCCACCGTGTACATAAACGGCGTGCAGCCCACGCCGATGATTGACACGCTTCGTCCGTACTTGCCGGGATGGGTCTGGTTCATGAAGCTTCATCCTTTCTTCAATGTGGTTGTTTGATGGTCTATCTCTTTACAAGGGGTCCAGCAGGACCCCGGCGGACAGCGCAGTATAGCGCGCTTCCACCGGACTGTCCGCGGCACAGGTAATCAGATGGCCGCCATACCGCAGGCTCTCCCAGTGCCACGGCGCGCCAGGGTGCAGCAGGGAAAAATTCCGCTCTCCCGCGAACCCGGCGCCCTCCGCCTTCAGGCCGCTTTCCAGCCGGGTCCAGAGCAGGCAGAAGTCCTCCGGCTTCCGCTCGAGATAGTCCAGCTCTTCCCTGGTGAACGCCCTGCGGGGAAAGACAGCGGGCGAGCCCTGGGGCTCCACATCCACCCCCACCGGCTGGCCGCTGACCGCCAGCGCCGCACAGCTTCCCCCATGGGACAGGCTGAACTGGACGTCTCCTCCAGCCAGGCCGGGCTTTCCCTGGGCGCTGTAAACCAGGTCCCCGTCCGCCCGCACGCCCAGCACCCGGCGCAGCAGCAGCCCGGCGGCACAGCAGAGCAGACCGTCTTCCTCCTCGCGGAAGCTCCCGGCCTCCCTCCGCCGTCCAGGCGGGAGCAGCGCCAGGCACTCCGCCCTTCGTCCGGAAAGGGCGCGGGCGTCCGTCAGGTAGATCTGTATCAGCCCGATACGGCCACCGCCTCCTTCCGCCCCGCGTTTGGATCGCGAATCAGAAGCCCGGCTGTCATTTACTGAATAAATTACACAAAATGCAGCCGTCATCTTTTCTAATTGTAATGGAATTTCACAACGTTTTCAAGAGATTCCCCCCCGACAAGCATCGGAAAATGAGCCCCTTTCAACGGCTGATATCGGACAGATGTCGGAATCTCTCCTCCATTCCCACGAAATACAGGCCCAGCGCTTGACAAGCCGCCTTTCCTTGATATAGTATCGTGATAAGTTGTCATGACCAAACGTCTGATTAAGAGCCTATCTCAAAATAATTCGCACGCATCTTGCTTGCATATTTTCCGTCATGCTGCGCCAAAGTCCTTCGTCCATCTGCCATTCCCCGGTTATGAATCCAGCTTCTAAAATGAAAGGGGCCTACTTATGAATTCTTTTGAAAAGGTTCAGCGCTGTTTCGACCTGCTCCCCGTGGAGCACCGGCAGGACATTCCTGTGTATCCCCAAATGCTCATTTACCCCGGCCGGGTGGCCGGAATCACCCAGAAGGAGCTGACCACCAGCACGGACAAATGGATTGAGGCCATGGATACCACCTTCCAGAAGGTGGGCTACCCCGACCTGTCTATGGGCAACCCTGCGGGAGACGTCATGTTCCTCCAGGGCGTGGAGGCCCTGCGTCCCGGCTTTGAGCTGGGGGAGGACGACTCCTACCAGTTCAAGGAGACCTGCCATCTGGATGAGGCGGGTTATCAGGATATCATTCAAAACGGCTACCTCCAATGGTACAACCGCTATCTCTGCTCCATCCAGCACCCGCCCTACACCTCCGGCGAGCAGATTGGCCAGCGGTGGATGCAGGTGGGGATGAACGCCGCCAAGGTGGGCCAGTATCTGGCCTCCCACGGGGTCTGCCCCATTCACGGCGCGGCCTCCGGCACCCCCTTTGACACCCTCTCCATGGTGCGCTCCTTCCAGGAGTTCATTTACGACCTGTACGACGAGCCGGACATGGTGAAGGCCGCTATCGCACGGGCCACGCCGGAGGTCACCGGCAGCATCCTGGGCAATCTGGAGCACTCCCCCATCAAGCGGGCCAGCCTCTACGCCATGCGCTCTGACGCAGATTCCATCTCCCCGGCCGTCTTCGAGGAGTTCTCCTGGCCCTCCCTGAAGCAGATTATCCTGGGCCTCCATGAGGCCGGGGTTCAGACCGTCCTTCACGCCGACTCCAACTGGCTGCCCATGCTCCCCAAGCTGCTGGAGATCCCCAAGGGCACCATCCTGGTGGAGCTGGACGACAGAACGGATATCCATGCCGCCTACGACATTCTCAAGGGCTGGCACGCCATTAAGGGCAACCTGCCCGCTACCATGATGGCCTTCGGTACTCCCGACGAGGTGCGTGAATACTGCGAGGACCTCATTGGGCTCGCCATGGGCGGCGGCTTTGTGCTGGGCTCCGGCTGCGAAATCCCCCTGAACTGCAAGCTGGAAAATTTGAAGGCCATGATGGATTCCGTCCGGGCGTAACATACACAGTTGAACAAATATAGGATCCGCCCTTTTCAACGGGCGGTGGAGCCTGGGGCAAAGCCCCAGCCTAACCCGCAAAAGACCTGGGCCAGCCTTAGAGGCTGGCCCAGGTCTTTTGCGGGTCAGAAGAAACAGTCTTCCTATTAAGCGCCTACCCTAAACGAGCTCCGGAGTGAAGCTGATGGGCACCTCGTCTGCAAAATAGGGCAGCAGCGCCTTGTCCCAAACCTCCACCAGGGCGCAGATATCGTCAATCCGCATGACGGCGCTGTAATCCCAGGCCCCGCCAACGCCTGCAGACCCACAGCGGCAGCTGTCATGGCCCTCCAGCAAAATGACCTTCTCCCCCATCCGCAAATCCGGCGCCCTGCCGGCGGGAAAACCGGCGCCGCTTCCCCACGGGCGGGCGAACAGGAGAATTTTTTGTCCGTTCTCCAGCTCCTTTTCCAAGCACGCCAGCCCAAATTCCCCGTCTGAACCGCTGAGCTTCTCCTTGTAAGCCACCTCCGCAATGGCGTCAATTTCTCCATACTGAATCAGGGCGCCGCCCTTGGAATCCAGGCCGGGAACCCGCTTGGGGGCAAAAATCCGGTACTTCTCCTTCAGACGGGCGAAAATATCCGCCATCCGGTCCGCCCGGACCGAATAGCTGGGCGCCAGCTCCAGCGCTCCGGAGGCCAGTCCGGACAGGTATTCCCTCTCCAGCGCCAGAAAGTCCGCAGTCATCCGGCAAAGGGCCTGATAGAAGCCAGTCTGGGCATACCGCTCCCCGCAAGCGGCAAAAGCGGGAACCCAATTGCACAGATGGGCCTCCAGAAAGTCCCCCTGCTCCTCCACACTGCCATTCCGGACCAGCCAGCCCATGAACTCCAGCTCCAGGGCCAGATGGTCTTCGTGAAGGCTGGAGCAGGCTTCGCCTTTGCCCAGCCCCTTTTCCCCATAGCGGCGGGCCGCGTCCTCCCAGGCCTCCTGCAAAAACAGGCCCTTGGGGCTGGTGTAAACCGATTCGCAGGGCGGCGCTCCGCCGCCCTCCGCAGAGCCCGCGGCCAGAAACACCCTGGCAAAATCCACCGCCAATTCCTCCAGGGCGTCTTCCTTCCGCCCTTCCAGATACTCCTTCAGCCGTGCGCCGCTCTCCGCCAGAGGGCCGGGCTGGAACGTCAGCCTCTCCAGCTGGTCCAGCAGCGTCCAGTCCGCCTCCGTCCGGTAGCTCCGGCTCAGCAGGGCGTACATCCGGACCCGGGTTTCGTTGTAAGCCTTGGAAATCATTTGGGGCCTCCTTTCCAGTGGGCGCTGTGCTCCACGCAGTCCTGGGGCAGCACATCCACCCACTCCCCGCGCCGCAGGATGTACCGGACCGTTGGCCCGCCGCCCCCGTCCCGCAGGGTGTACACGTGCTGGGGCTCTGCCTCCGCCAGAAGCCGGGACACCCCGCTGTCCGGGTCGCTGAGGTCGCCGTAACACAGGGCGGAGGCCGAGCAGTTCCGCACACAGGCGGGCGTGTCTCCCGCCGCCCGCAGGCTGGCGCAGAGGTCGCACTTGTCCGCAGTCCGAAGCTCCTTGTCAATGTATATCATCCCATAGGGACAGGCCCGCCCGCAGCGGCCGCAGCCAACGCACCGGCTCCGGTCCACCCGAACCACGCCGTCCGCCCCGTCCTTGTAGCAGGCCCCGGCAGGACACGCCTGGACGCAGGCGGGATGCTCGCACTGCTGGCACATGACAGGCAGAAAGTACATCTGTAGGTTGGGATAGACGCCGCTTGGGCCGATGGTACAGACCTTGTTCCGGCCAACGCCCAGGGCCACCCCGTTTTCCAATTTGCAGGCTGCCTGACAGCCCTTGCAGCCAATGCAGCGGTCCAGATCCACCACAAACGTCATCTGTCTCATAGACGCACCTCCTCTGTGGGCTCCGCGGAAATGGGGAGCCAGGGCCGGAAATCCTCCGGGTTCAGCCACACGCCCGGCGGGGGCGCGTCCGCCGGACTTACCTTCACCTGGAAGGCCCGGAGGGTGTAGGTGCCCACCACGTCGTTGAAGGGGCCGCTGGCCTTGGTCAGCATGTTCACATTCATCTCTTTCCAGCCGTGGGTCTCGGTGTTCAGGGTCTCCGGGTTCCAAAACCGCTCCATATACACCGTGCCTGGATTGATGCCCTGGGTGACCTTCGCCACCGCCTGGGTCTTTCCACGCCTGGACGACACCCAGACCCAGCCGCCATGCTCAATGCCGTATCTTTCCGCGGCCTCCGGATGAATCCACAGCTCCGGCGCAGGGTACATCTCCCGCAGCCAGGGAATATTCCGCAGGGTGTTATGGTGGAAATAGGGCACCCGCCCGCCGGTGAGCACCAACGGGTATTCCTTCGCAATTTCACTGCCGGGCAAGGGGCTTTCCGAGGGTTCCAGATAGTAGGGCAGCGGGTCGTAATCCCGGCTGGCCGGCTCCAGGTCAATGCCGCTGAAGGGACGGCCCGTCCGGCCCAAAGTGAGCATGCTCTCCAAGTACAGCTCACACTTCTTGGAGGGCGTGGCAAAGCCGGCGGGTTTTCCGCTGTTCTTCGGGTCCGGCTTCCGGTACACACCGTAGGACCGCCATTGCTCCTTGGGCAGATACGCAATCGGGGCCTTGGCGGCGAATTCCTTCCAGCTCATGCCCAGCCGGTTGACCCAATGGTCCAGAAACTCCTCCATGCTGTCCCAATAGGGCAGGTCGTGACCCATATACTCCGCGTCAAAGGCCTTCCGGCAGGCCTCATGGCCCAGCTCGCCGCACCGTTTGGCAAGCTTCGACCAGAACAGCGTCTCGTCCATGGTCTCCCAGAGGTGGGTGACCGCCTGCCGGGCCACCAGGGTGTTGCAGGTCTCCACCAGCATATCCGTTTCCAGCCACTCCTGGGCGGGAAGGAGAATGTCCGCGTAGGCGGAAAAGGAGGTCGGATACATGTACATATGGACGATGAAATCCAGCTTGTGAATGGCCTGCTCCCAACGCTGGCTGTCGGCCGTGGCCCCCAGCTTGTTGCCAGAGCGGTCAATCCACACCCGCGGCTGATAGGGCTTTCCAGTGAGAATGGCCTCCAGAATACTGGAGGGATGGCCGGCCCACCAGATGCCCAGCCCCTTGTGCTCCTGTCCGCCCAGCCGCTTTTTCAGCTGCTCCGGGGGCAGGCGGTCCGCCGCCACTGGGACGGGATAATTGGGCATGTCAAAGCAGCCGCTGGTCCGGAACCGCTGAAGCAGTGCCCCAGGCCGCTCCACATTGCCCAGAAGCAGGTCAATGGTGGCCGCCGCCATGGCCGCCTGAACAGAGTTGGGGGTCTGGTCCGTGGCCACCCCCAGGGACAGGCCGCTGGGTATATTGTCCGTGAAGACCCGGATGGCCTCCTCAATCTTCGCCCCGTCCAGCCAGCACAATTCCGCGGCTTTTTCCAGGGTGTATTCCTCACACCGCTCCCACAGGAGCTGATAGCCCGTCTTGCACCTTCGCCCATCCACCATAAATTCCCCTTCCAGGGCCGGGTCCAGCGCGTCGTTCCAAGGGTATTCCAGGGGCTGGGGGGAATCGGTCTTCCGGTCCCACACCAGGAAGGTGTCCGGCTGGCCAGGTGCGCTGCCGGTCTTGGACCGCAGGAGCATTTTTGTCTCCACGTCCACCAGATAGGGCAGATTGGTCCACTTCATCACAAAGTCAGCGTCATAGAGCCTGTGCTCCAGGATGTATCGAATCCAGGCCAGCATGAGGGCCACATCGCTGCCAGGCCGGATGGGCAGCCACACGCTGGCCTTGGCCGCGTCAGGGGTGAAGCGAGGGTCAATCACCACCGTCTTGACCCCCTTGGCCCGGAGGTCGGCCACCATGCCGCCGCCGGAGGCGGGGCAGGAATAAGCCGGGCCGGTGCCCCACAATACCAAGGCCTTGATGGGAGTGTCCTCGGGAAAGTAGAGCTCCAGGGCGTTGGAATCGGCAATGCTGGGGTCAACGCCGCCGTACATCATGGTGTAGGCCACCACGCGGGGCAGGTAGCACTGGGCGCATCCCGGCTCAAACCAGTTGGGTGTGCCGAAGATGTTGCAGAACCGGGCAATGGACCAGATCTCCGGGTTGCCGCCTCCGCCGGTGGAGCAGAACACCGCCTCCGCGCCGTATTTTTCCCGGGTCTCCATCAGCTTTTTCGCAATGGTGTCCAAGGCCTCTTCCCAGGAAATGCGTTTCCACTGGCCGCTGCCCCTGGGACCCACCCGCTTCATGGGGTACTTGTTCCGGTTGGGATGGTACAGGGCCTGGATGCCGGACAGGCCCTTGGCGCACATGCGGCCCTTGCTCATGGGGTCCTCCGGATTGCCTCGAAGGCTGACCACCCGGCCGTTCTTCACTGTGGCCAGCACGCCGCAGTTGGCAATGCAGGCCCGGCAGGCCGTCTTAACCACCCGTGTTTCCGGCTCCCCTCCGGAGGCCGGGGCCTTGGGAACCAGTCCGTGACCGGTCCGCTCCGCCGGGGGCAGTCCGCCGATGGTCAGGGGCTGGAAGGAATGTTCCGTCATTGCTGTCATGCTCCTCTCTCCGTATGGGTCTGGATTGCCTGAATATGGCCGCTCATAGCCGACTCCGCCTGCCGTCCGTCTCCGGCGGCAATGGCGGCTAAAATGCGCCGGTGATGCTCCACAGACTCCCAGTACTTCTCCCGGTCCTGGCCGTAAACCGCCTCGTACAGGCCCATATCCGTGCCCGCTGTGTGGACGATGCTGACGAACTGGAGATAGAACTGATTGTGGGACGCCGCCGCGCATTGCAGGTGAAAGAGAGCGTCCAACGCCAGCATGTCCGTCAGGGTCTTTTCCCCTCGGATATAGGCGGGAATGGCCTCCTCCATTTCGTCAATCCGGGCGGACAGGTTCTGAATGTCCTCCTGACTGGCGTTTTCCGCCGCCAGCCGGGCGGCGGTTCCCTCCACCGCCATTCGAGCCTCAAAGAGATTCCCCGTCAGGGAGCCATCCAGCATGGTGTAGGTCCGCAGAATACGCCCCAGGGTCTGGGGCGAAAAGGAGGACACAAAGGTGCCGCTACCCTGGCGCTTCTCCAGAACGCCGATGACGCACAGGGCGCTGATGGCCTCCCGCAGAGGCACCCGAGAGATGCCCAGAGAGGCTGCCAAGTCTCGCTCCCCTGGCAGACGTTCCCCTGGCTTCAGTTCGCCACGGTCGATGCGGTCCAGCAGGTGGTCCACCACCTGCTGGCTGATGCTGGTGCGCTGAATGATTTGCTCCATAACTGCCACCGCCCATCTGGTATATTGGTATTACCAATATACCAGATGGGCGGGGTGCTGTCAAGATGGCTTCCACATTTTCAGGCCGCAGCGGGACTATGTCCTATCGGGGCGCGGTGTTGCTGTATTGGGGAACGAAACAAGGGCCGCACATTCTGTGCGGCCCCTCAATTTTGCGCTTATCCATCATCTGGCTTGTTTAAAAGCTTATCCACAATAAGGCGTGTGCAGATTTAATCAGTGGTTCCCTAAGTACGAAATTCTATTGCGGGTTGTCAGGGCTTCCGAATCCCAAAATTGATCAGGAGTGTAATCCCGCCCAGCACGAGTACCATCAGAAAGGTGGAATCATATCCGCCGCCGGAAGCATCCTGAAGGGCGGCGGACAACATGGGACCCAGAATGGAGGCCGGGATGGTGCACAAATTGCAGACGGAAAAGTTAGAGGCGTAATTGCGGCTTCCGTAGAGCTGCCGGATCAACGCGGCGGAAATGGTGACGCCGCCGCCGTAACAAATGCCCATCAGCAGCATGCCCGTCAGCACAACCATGCCCAACTGCCGGTTCCCGCCCAACAGGAGCAGAAGACCGGCCGCAATCAAAATTCCGTTGTTGAGGAACATCGTCCGCTTCCAGCCCAGCCGGTCCATAGAGGTCCCTATCGCCAGACGCCCCAGACCGTTGAACACAGATACAACCAGCCCCACCACTGCGGCCAGGCCATAGTAGACTGTGATGGACGAGGCGGAATTGATGACCAGCATTCCTCCGGCGGACATGCAGAGGTTCCAGAGGAAGTACAGCCAAAAGGTAGGGCGGCGAAGCATCTGCGCTGTGGTGAGCTCCAGCCCATCTGCTCCAGCGGCACTCTTTGCCGTCTGGGCGGTGGGAAGCTTGTCTCCCTCCTTCGGAAGCCGGATGACCGGAGCACAGGCCATCAAGATCACCAGCATAGCCACAGCAAAGACCCGGAAGGTCATCGCCAGCCCAAAGGCATCCACCAGTACAGAGGCCGCATTGCCCAGAATCAGGGCCCCTAAGCCCATCCCCATCAGCAACGCTCCGGAAATCAGCCCAGGGCAATCGGGGAACCAGGGTTGAATACCGGAAAGCACCGCGTTATAGGCGATGCCTGTGCCAAGGCCGTTCAGCACCCCGTAACAAAGGTAAAGCTGGAGCAGCGCCATGTCTGTCTCAGTGGGCAGTAGAGATGCCCCCAGAAAGCCTGCTGATATAAGGAGCGCGGCAATGGTGAGCTGAACCCGCTTGGGTAAGCGGCTCAGCACACTGCCGGCCAACAGGCCGCCGGTACAGAAACAGCTCATCATGATGGTAAAGTTAAGGGTAATCTGTGTCTGGCTCCAGTTGGGGTAGTGCGCTCCAAGCGCAACTTTAAAGTAGCTCCAAGCGTACATAGCACCGAGAAAGAGCATCAGCAGGATGCCTACTCCGCCCCGCAAATAACGGTCGATTTCTTTTGTCACAATAAATTCCTCCGAATGATTGGTTTGTTTTTATTGTAACAGAAAGAAGTCCCTCATGCAATACCTGCAAAGCAGAGTCCCCTTATCCTATCAGTATAAGGGAGACCGTATTTGCTTTTCCTTCCTTTTTGAGGCGTTTTGATTCCGGTCACGTAAAATACAATTGAGAAATTGGGTGCGAAGACTTTAACGGCTTCTTCAGGGTTACAACCGAACCGGCACCGGCCGGTTCAATTCCAGCCGGTCCGGATCCACCCGGCAGTCATACGCTATGACAGCTACGCCAGCCTGATCCGCCGCCCGCAGAGCCGCACCAAACGCGGGATGAGTCCGGTCATTGGGCGCAAAATAATCCACATCCCCCATCTGAATCACGAAGCAGACCGCCGCTTCCAGGCCCTCAGCCCGGCAGCGGCACAACTCCTCCAGATGCTTTACCCCTCGTTCAGTGGGTGCGTCTGGGAAGCGGACTACCCGGTTTTCTTCCAGCGTGACGCCCTTAATCTCTACGAAGCCCTTGCGGGGACCGGCCTCCCAGTAGAAATCAAATCGAGAGTTTCCCCAAGTGGTTTCCGGACGCAGGAGGGTAAGCCCTGGCTGAAACCGGTCCTGCTCTGCCCATTCCTGAAACACCTTGTTGGGGGCCTGTGCATCCATATTGATGAGACGGTCTCCTTTTTCCACAGCAATCAGGTCATACGGTGTTTTTCTCGCCGGATTTTCTGCGGGCTGTAAATAAACGGTGGCTCCAGGAATGAGAAGCTCCCGGCACCGGCCTGTATTTTTGACATGGCAGATGACCGTTTTCCCGTTCAGCTCCACATGGGCCACAAACCGGTTTGGCCGGTTCAGAAAGGCCGCTTTTTGAACCGATGAATAGGTCATATTCACGCCCCCAATTCACATTCGTTTAGAGTTTTCTTCTCTTCTTTCTTTTGAAAAGAAAGAAGAGAAGAACCGCTCAGACTAACGTCTGAGCGGTTCTTCGTGTCGGCATTACCAATTTTCCCGGGCCGTTGCCAGCCAAGTATCGTAGGCGCAGGTGAGCTTAACTGCCGTGTTCGGAATGGGAACGGGTGGACCCTCACCGCAA
>JAAWCD010000048.1 GCA_022793095.1 Oscillospiraceae bacterium
CGCTGCCGGACAAGATCGCCCGCGTACTGGAGGACAAGGGCCGTATCCAGTGGTTCGCCGCCAAGTTTGCCAATGCCCGGGACATCTTCTTCCTGGGCCGGGGGATGGATTATGCCACCAGCCTGGAGGGCAGCCTGAAAATGAAGGAGATCAGCTATATCCACAGCGAGGCTTACGCCGCGGGGGAGCTAAAGCATGGCACCATCAGCCTGGTGGAGGACAACACCCTGGTGATCGGCGTGCTCACCCAAGGCGATCTGTATGAGAAAACCATCAGCAACATGGCCGAGTGTAAGGCCCGGGGGGCGTACCTTATGGGATTGACCTGTTATGGGTACTACAGCATAGAGGACACGGCGGACTTCACCGTCTACATCCCGAAAACGGCCCCATGCTTCACCGGACTGCTGGCGATAGTCCCCCTCCAGCTGCTGGGCTACTACACCAGCGTGGCCCGGGGGCTGGACGTGGATAAACCCAGGAATCTGGCGAAAAGCGTCACGGTAGAGTAGAGGCCGGTGGAGAGCGGCCATAACGGCTTTGGCTGAAACCCCATGATTTTAAAGCCGTTCAACCGGCTCAAAATCAGCGGCTCCTCAATGCAACGGATTTTTTCTTGTTTTGTGGATGCCTCATTGTTTGCAAATAAGCTGCCTCAGCCCCGGAAAAACAGAAGCGTCAGAAGAACGCACGTTCTTCTGACGCTTCTGTTTTCATCTGTCCCTGCCTTGCTGCCCCGGTTCCCTTGTATCCCTGTGGGGCGCAGCCGGGGCTTTGCTTGAAATCACTTCTTCCAGCGCATCAGCATGGGGAAGAACTGGTGCATCTGCTCTCTGGCCTGTTCCCCGGTCATGCCGGGATTGCCCTGCACCATCATCGGCGTACAGAAGTCAATCATCTGTTCCATGGTCATGTCTCCGGTAAAGGCGCCGTTCTGATAGCAGTACTTGCAGTAATGGGGGCTCAGGCTTCCGTCCTGCTCGGTGCCGCATGTGTCCTCGCCGGTCAGGGGCATGCCGCAGGATTGGCAAAAGGTCATGTTTTTGAAGTCCATGGTGGGACCCTCCTTTGGTTGAGATGCTCCCATGATACCACAGCAAACCTGACATCCTGCGTCAGGTTCTGAATGAGCCTGCCAGATTTTTTTGGCCAGCAGGGCCAGCCGCCCTTTCAGCGCCGCTGGCTCCAGCACCTCCACCGCCGTGCCGAAGGACAGCAGGTAGCCGTACAGCCATTGGTCTTCCGGGAAGAGCACGGAAACGGTCAGAGCCCCATCCGCTTCCCGCTGGACGCAGCCCTCGTCAAACTCGTCATAGACCCGGTAGGCCATCCAGGGGGCGAAGCGGAGGCGGACCGGCACGCAGAAGGCCTCCGAAAACGAGGCGCCCTCAATGGGAGGAGGGTCCAGCGCCCGGTCAAAATGTTCCCCCGTGTCCGAAAGGGAGAGCATCCGGCTGACCTTGAAGGTGCGGTAATCCGCCCGGCTGAGGCACCAGCCCTGCAAATACCAGGACTGCCCCTTGAACACCAGACGGGCGGGGAGAACTCTCCTTCGGGTGAGCTGCCCGCAGGAGCCGGCGTAAGCGCACTCCATCACCCGCCGGTCCAGAATGGCATTCCGCAGCAGATCGAATTTCTGCCGGTCCGGCCCGGCCTGCCCCCAGCGGGACAGGTCCACCTGGAGCCAATCCGGCTCGGACCGGCGGAACAGGGCGGAGAGCTTGGTCAGGGTCTCCTCCGCCTGGGACCGGGCAGGGCCCGGCAGGCTTTGCAGGGCGGTGAGCAGCTGCCGCTGCTCCTCCTCGGAGAAGGCGGCCCGGTCCAGCACGTAGTGGTCCATCAGCGCGATGCCGCCGCCCCGGCCCTGGGTGGCGAACACCGGGACCCCGGCGGAGGAGAGGGCGTCAATGTCCCGGTAGATGGTGCGGACCGACACCCCGAACCGCTCGGCCAGCCCGGCGGCTGTGACCTGCTTCCGCTCCAGCAGCAGGTAGAGTATCTCAAACAGGCGGTTTGACGGCATGCGCTCTCCCTCCTCAAAAAACACCGCCTCATCCCGAGGGACAAGGCGGTGTTCGGAAACCCAAGTCAGTCCTTCAAGTAGGAGCGGACCAGCTCCTGAAGCAGCTCATCCCGGTCCAGCTGCCGGATGAGCGTGCGCGCGTTGTTGTAGTTGGTGATATAAGTCGGGTCTTCTGACAGGATATAGCCCACAATCTGATTGATTGGATTGTAACCCTTCTGCTGGAGGGAATCGTAGACCGAACTCAGGATCTCCTTGGTCTCCCACTCTTTGTCGCGGCTCAAGTCAAACCTGCGCGTATAATCGTCCATATTGGATGCACCCCCAGTAATCATTAGGAATTGAGTCTAGTTTACTCCATTTGCCCAATTCTGTAAAGGGCTTGGCCGTAAAATTTACAAAAACTTTAGCTGCTTTGTTCGATGGTCCAAGTCCGGCGGCGGAAGAATCCGGAAAAGAAGCCGTTTTTCCGCCACAAAAGTCCACAAACTGGATAACCCCTCAGCCCAAACTTCGGTCCTTCAGCCAGCTGGGCAGGGAGCGGGCCTTGATGCCGGAGACCAGGCCCATGGCGATAAACATGGTGAGGATGGAGGAGCCGCCATAGCTGAAGAAGGGAAGGGTGATGCCCACCACCGGGGCCACGAAGAGGCACATGCCCACGTTGAGCAGGGTCTGGGACATGAGCATCCCCGCCACGCCGTAGGCCACGAAGGCGGAGAACTTGGAGGGCGCGTTCATGCCGGTGAAGAGGCAGCGGAGGATAATCGCGCCCAGCAGCAGCAGAATCAGCATGCAGCCGATCAGCCCCAGCTCCTCGCCGCAGGAGGAGAAGATGAAATCGGTGTACCGGGCGGGCAGGGAGCTGCTGGATTGGCTTTGGGTCTGGATGCCCTGCATGTAGCCCTGACCGGTGAGCCCGCCGGAGCCCAGGGCCATCATGGCCCGGGTCTGGTGCCAGCCCGCGCCTCGGGGATCCATATTGTGGTCAAAGAGGATTAAAATCCGTTTGATTCGGTAATTATCAATAAATCTGGCCCACAGGGTGGTCTTGGACAGGAGGAACAGCCCGCCGCCCAAAGCGCCCCCCAGGGCGGTGAAGCCGCCCAGGAACCACCACTTGCTGACGCCCGCGGCCCAGATCATGACCAGGAAGATGCCGGCGTAGATGCAGGCCATGCCCGCGTCGTGGGAGATGACCACCACCAGCCCGGCGAAGAAGAGGAAGTTGACGCCCATGTGGAGGATGGAGGGGACGGAGCTGATGCTCCTCTGATTCCGCCGCAGCCAGACCAGATGCTTGGCCAGCAGCAGGATGAAGGCCAGCTTGACATACTCGGCTGGCTGGATGCTGAAGGGGATGCCGGGGATGTTGATCCAGTTGAGGTTGCCGGTTTTCACGGCGGTAACATGGTCGGCCAGGGGGGTCCGCAGCAGCAGGAGGAAGCCAACCGACCCCGCCAGCAGCCATTGCCAGCGCTCCATGATGATATCCAGGTCGATGTAACTGAAAATGACATAGCAGACCAGCCCCAGCGCCAGGGCAATCAGCTGCTTTTTGGCAGAATTGTCCAGACGGATGTCGTACCGGGTGGCCGAATAGATCAATATTGTGCCGTAAAGGGTGGCCGCCACGCACAGGGCCAGCAGAACCAGGTCGGCTTTATGGAGAAAATCGTCAATGGCGTCGCGGAGAAATGACATGAGGCACCTCGCTCAGCGGAATCTGTTTTTTCTAGTGTATCACCAAACCGAACGGGTGTAAACATTTTTTGCGTCATTGTAATAAATGTGTTATAATTGAAAAAACGATACGGCGGCGGAGCGAGCGATGCGTCCGAAATTTAGGAGATGACTTCCATGACACACACCACCAACTCAACGGAAGAGACAGAGGCCCTGGGCCGGAGCCTGGCGGACGCCCTCCGGCCGGGGGATGTCATCGCCTTCACCGGCGACCTGGGGGCGGGAAAGACCGCCTTCACACGGGGCCTGGCCTTGGGCCTGGGCATCCGGACCCGGGTCACATCCCCCACCTTCACCATCGTCAACGAGTACGAGGGGGGACGGCTGCCCCTGTTTCACTTCGACATGTACCGCCTGGGCTCGTCCGAGGAGCTGTTCGACATCGGCTGGGAGGACTACCTCAGCCGGGGCGGCGTCTGCGCCGTGGAATGGAGCGAAATCGTGGACGGCGCCCTGGAGGGCGCGCCCATCCGGGTGGATATCCGCCGGGGGGCTCACGACAACCAGCGGCTGATTACCATCGAGGGGACCAAATGAGAAAACAGTCCAGACTGGAAAAAGTGCCCTTTCCCCAGAGCATGCAGTTTAAATTCGTCATGTCCTACTTCGCCATTATCGCGGCGGTTCTGGTGCTCCTCAACACCTACCCGCTGATTGCCTCTCAGGACATGGTGTTCAAATCCAAATCCGACTCCCTCCAGCGGCAGGCCGCTTCCATGGCCGTCTCCCTGGGGGCGCTGGAGAGCCTGACGGCGGAGGGGGTGTCCCAGGTCATGGAGGTGCTGGACGACGGCAGCCTGACCCGCGTCATCGTCACGGACGCCTCGGGCCTCATCCTCTACGACACCTCCAAGGAGGCGGACAACCGGGGCCGCTACGCCCTGCTTCAGGAGATCGTCCTGGCCCTGAACGGGCCCAGCGGCAACGACGTGGCCCGGACGGACTACAAGGAAAACGCCTTCCGCAGCCGGGCCGCCATTCCCATTCTCTACCGGGGCATGCTGCTGGGGGCCGTCTACCTCTACGAGTACGACAGCCAGCAGGCGGCCATCCTTCAGGATTTGCAAAGCACCTTGCGGAACCTGTCCGCCATCATCGGAGTGCTGGCCTGCCTCATCAGCATGCTCTTTTCCCGGACCCTGGCCCGGCGCATCGGCCAGCTCCTTTCGGGCATCCGGAGCGTCCGGGAAGGGGAGTACACCTACCGGGTGGAGCTGGCCGGCCGTGATGAGATCTCCGCCCTGGCCGGGGAGTTCAACCGGCTGACCGAGCGGCTTCAGACCACGGACGAGGTACGCAGGCGCTTTGTCTCCGACGCCTCCCACGAGCTGAAGACGCCCCTGGCCTCCATCCGGCTGCTCACCGACTCCATTTTGCAGAGCGAGCACATGGACGGGGAGACCAGCCGGGAATTCGTCTCCGACATTGGAGAGGAGGCGGACCGGCTCAGCCGGATTACGGAAAAGCTGCTGGCCCTGACCCGGCTGGACAACGGCGTGGACAAGCCGGCGGAGCGGGTGGACCTGTCCAAAACCGTGGAGAACGTACTTCACATGCTGTCCATGCTGGCCAGAGAGAAGGAAATCCGGCTGTCCGCCAACCTGGACAAGGGCGGGACTGTGCTGGCCAACGGGGACGACCTCTACCAGATTGTGTTCAACCTGGTGGAGAACGGCATCAAGTACAACCAGCCCGGCGGACAGGTTCGGGTGCAGGTCCGGAAGCGCCCGGACTGGGTGGTCCTCCGGGTGGAGGACGACGGCATCGGCATCGGGAAGGAGGACCTGAAAAAGGTGTTTGACCGGTTTTACCGGGTGGACAAGGCCCGTTCCCGGGAGGCCGGGGGCACGGGGCTGGGCCTGTCCATCGTCAAGGACACGGCGCGGCGGCACGGCGGCGTCATCACCGCCGGGTCCGAGCTGGGAGAGGGCACCTGGTTCCAGGTGAAGTTTCCCGCCGCGGGAGAGGAGGGGGAGAAGTGAGACGCTGGCTCTTCATGTCCGCCCTGCTTCTGGTGCTGTCCGCCTGCGGAAGCTCCAGGACAGAGGACTGTGTCATCTACTACCGCGGGGCGGAGGAGGCGGGCGGAGCCCTGTCCGGCGCGGCCTGCGCGCTGCCGCCGGACCAGTCTTCCATTCTCCCGGCCCTGGAGCTGCTGCTGGCCGCGCCGGAAGACCTGACCCTCCGGTCCCCCTTCCCGGCGGGCACCAAGCTCAACGGCTGGACTCTGGAGGGCGGGCGGCTGACCGTGGACTTCTCCGAGCAGTACGGCAAGCTGTACGGCATTGACCTGACGCTGGCGGACTACTGTGTGGCCCTGACGCTGACCCAGCTGGAGGGGGTGGAAGAGGTGGCCATCACCGTGGCCGGTGGGGAGGTGCCCGGCCGGAGCCGTCAGGTCTTCCGGGCCGGGGACGTGGTGCTGGAGGGAGACGAGCCCCAGATGCTGGTGCTGGACGTTCAGCTCTCCTTCCCCCTGGAGGACGGGAGCGGCCTGGGCACGGAGTACCGGGAAATCCGGGTAGGGGAGGGGGAGACCCCTGCGGGGGCGGTGCTTCAGGCCCTGCGGGACGGCCCCACCTCCAAGCCCATGGCGGCCTTCCTTCCGGCGGGGCTGGGGGAGGTCAAGGCCGCGGTGGCGGAGGGGCTGTGTACCCTGGAGCTGGATGAGAGCTGGCGCCAGGCGCTGCCCCAGGAGCCGGAGGACCGGGCGCTGGTGGTGTACGCCCTGGTCAACTCTTTGGCGGAGCTGCCCGCGGTGGACCGGGTGCTGATTTTGTCAGAGGGAGAACCGGTCTGGGGGAGCGGCCCCCTGGAGCCGGATTACCAGCTGAGTCTCACGTCTTAAAAGGAGGCGTTTTTGATGCTGCAAGTGTGCGTTTTTCTGGTTGGGGCCTATTTGTGCGGGCTCTTCCTCAACGCCTCGCTGATTTTAATGGTACTTATGACCTGGCCGGTGACGGCCATTCCCTACTGGTTCCGGCTGATTCTGGCCGTCGCGCCCCTGTACTTTCTGCTGGTGGGGCTGTTCCTGCGGAAGGACCGGAGGGACCTCACGCCCAGGCGGGCCCTGGCGGCGGCCGGGGTGCTGGGCGGCGTCCTGCTGGTTCCGGCGGCGGTCCTGGCGGCTGTGATGCCGGATTCCGTCCTGGGGTGGTTTCTGTTCCCCGTGTCAGGGGATATCGCCGCCGCCCTGGGACAGGTGGAGGTCTGGAGCCCCCTCTATTCGCTTTTGGGGGCGGCGGGCGCGCCCCTGCTCTTCTGGATTGGAACCCGGCTCGCCCCGATGTTTTACCCGGAGAAGAAAAAATGAGGACTTCCGGGCTTTACATTGTTCTGAAATCCGGATATAATAGAGCATACTGCTTGGGCATTTGTCCCAGGGACTGCTCCCCCGCCCAGCCGGGCGGGGGAGCGTCAAATTCTGATGACGCCTTCTCCCGCAAGCGCGTCTCTTTAGGAGGAAACGAAGATGAACAACGAGCTGAGATTATTGCAGCTTCTGGAAGAGAACTGCACCTATACCGCCGGACAGCTGGCCGCCATGGCGGAGCTGACCGAGGAGGACGTGAAGGCGGCCATCGCGAAAAACGAGGCGGACAAGGTGATTCTGGGCTACAAGGCCATTGTGGACTGGGAGCGGACGGAGCGGGAGGCGGTCACGGCCCTCATTGAGGTCCGGGTGACCCCCCAGCGGGGCGAGGGCTTCGACCGGGTAGCCAAGCGGATTTACCAGTACGACGAGGTGGAGTCCCTTTACCTGATGAGCGGAGCCTATGACCTGACGGTCATCATCTCCGGCCGGACCCTGAAGGAGGTGGCCCGGTTCGTGGGTGAGAAGCTGGCCCCCATTGAGGACGTGACCGGCACGGCCACCCACTTCATTTTGAAGAAGTACAAGGAGAAGCACCTGATTTTTGAGAAGCAGGAGAAGCAGGAAGAGGGGTTTGTTCTGGAATGATAGACTACAATTCGATCCTCTGCAAGAGGATTCAAAATGTGCCGCCCTCTGGGATTCGGAAATATTTTGATCTGCTCAACGAGATGGAGGACGCCATCTCCCTGGGCGTGGGGGAGCCCGATTTTCCCACCCCCTGGCACATCCGGGACGCGGGCATTTACTCCCTGGAAAAGGGCTTTACCAAATATACCCCCAACGCCGGCCTCAGCGACCTGCGCCGGTCCATCGCCCAATACATGAAGCGCCGGTTTGACCTGGATTATCAGCCCATCGGTCAGATTCTGGTGACCGTGGGCGGCAGCGAGGGCCTGGATTTGGCCTTCCGCTGCATCCTGGAGGCAGGGGACGAGGTGATTATTCCCACCCCCTCCTTTGTGTGCTACGGGCCCTTGGTTTCCATGTGCCACGGGGTGCCGGTGCTGGTGGAGACGAAGGCGGAAAACGAGTTCCGCCTCACGGCGGAGGAGCTGAGGGCCGCCATCACACCCAGGACCAAGGCGCTGGTGCTGCCCTTCCCCAACAACCCCACCGGCGGCATCATGGGCCGGGCGGATCTGGAGGCCCTGGCGGAGGTGCTGCGGGGCACGGACATTATGGTGATTTCCGACGAGATTTACGCGGAGCTGACCTATGGACAGCACCACGCCTCCATGGCGAACATCCCCGATATGTACGAGCGCACCATCGTCATCAACGGCTTTTCCAAGGCATACTCCATGACCGGCTGGCGGATGGGCTATCTCTGCGGGCCCAAGCCTGTCATCGCGGCCATGACCAAGCTCCACCAGTACGGCATCATGTCCGCCCCCACCACCAGCCAGTACGCGGCCATCGAGGCCATGACCAACGGGGACGAGGACATTGAGAAGATGAAGGCGGAGTACAACGGACGCCGCCGCTTCCTGGTGGAGGGCTTCCGGAAGCTGGGGCTGGAGTGCTTCGAGCCTCTGGGCGCGTTCTACACCTTCCCCTGTATCAAGTCCACCGGTCTGACCTCCGAGGAGTTCTGCGACCGGTTCCTGGAGGCCGAGCGGGTGGCGGTCATTCCCGGCTCCGCCTTCGGACCGGGCGGCGAGGGCTTTGTACGGGCCTGCTACGCCGCCTCCATGCGGGATTTGGACGAGGCCCTGAAGCGCCTGGGCCGCTTCTTAAAGACGCTTCCTTCTTTTTCTTGAAAGAAAAAGAAGCAAAAAGAACTTTAAACTGTGTTCTCACGAACCATACCGCATGGCGGGGTGCAGGGGGCGGCCCGCCCCCTGCCAGGGTCCAGGGGCGGAGCCCCTGGGAGACAGAGAAAGGAGACAGCCTGTGAAGATTGTCTGTTTAGATATGGAAGGGGTGCTGGTGCCGGAAATCTGGATTGCCTTTTCCGAGGCCACCGGCATTCCGGAGCTCAAGCGCACCACCCGGGACGAGCCGGACTATGACAAGCTGATGCGGTTCCGGCTGGACATTTTGAGGAAGCACCGCCTGGGCCTGAAGGAAATTCAGGACACCATCGCGGGCATCGACCCGCTGCCTGGCGCGAAGGACTTTCTGGACGAGCTCCGGTCCCTCACCCAGGTCATCATTCTCAGCGACACCTTTGAGCAGTTCGCCAAGCCCCTGATGAAAAAGCTGGATTGGCCCACCCTGTTCTGCAATACCCTGGAGGTGGCCCCGGACGGGGAAATCACCGGGTTTCAAATGCGCTGCCCCCAGTCCAAGCTGACCACGGTGAAGGCGCTGCAAGCCATCGGCTACGAAACCATCGCCTGCGGCGACAGCTACAACGACCTGGGGATGATTCAGGCAGGCAAAACCGGTTTTCTGTTCAAGACCACGGAGGCGATCAAGGCCGGTTACCCGGAGATCCCGGCCTTTGAGGAGTTCGGGGGCCTGCTGGCCGCCATCAAGGGGGCGCTGTAAATGAACGGGACAGCGGATATCCGCACCGGCTTTTCCCCGGCGGACATTCTCCTGCCCAGGGACTGCGATTTGGAGCGCTGGTCCGTGATCGCCTGCGACCAGTACACCTCGGATTCCGGCTACTGGAAGCGGGTGGACCAGTTTGTGGGCGACGCGCCCTCCACCCTCCGGCTGGTTCTGCCGGAGCGCTTCCTGGACAGCGGCAAGGTGGACCATTACATCCAGGAGATCAATGTCAACATGCGGTCCTATCTGGCGGAGGATCTCTTTGAGCAGCTGCCGGACAGCCTGATTTATGTGGAACGGGTGCTGAGCGGCGGAAAGATCCGCCGGGGCCTGGTGGGCCGGATTGATTTGGAGTGCTATGACTATGGGGAGGACGCTGTTTCGCTGGTTCGTGCCACAGAGGAGACGGTGCTTTCCCGGATTCCGCCCCGGGTGACGGTGCGGCGGAACGCCGCCCTGGAGCTGCCCCATGTGATGCTGCTGATTGACGACCGGGACCAGACCGTGCTGGAGCCGCTGCATCTGCAAAAGCAGGGGATGGAGACCCTCTACGATTTCAGCCTGATGGAAAAGGGCGGACATATTTCCGGCTACCGGCTGACGGAGGAGCAGATCCGGCAGGTGAGCGGGGCGCTGGCTGCGCTGGCGGACCCGGAGGCGTACCGCCAGCGGTACGGCCTGGAGGGAGAGCAGCCGGTGATGCTGTTTGCCGTGGGGGATGGGAACCACTCCCTGGCCACGGCGAAGGCCTGCTATGAGGAGAAGAAAAAGACCGTGCCCCAGGAGCAGTGGGCGTCTCTGCCCTGCCGGTACGCCCTGGTGGAGGTGGTCAACCTCCATGACCGGGGGCTGGAGTTTCAGCCCATTCACCGGGTTTGCTTTGAGGTGGAGCCCAGCGCGCTGCTGGGGGCGCTGCTGAAGGAATTTCCCGGCGCCGGGCTGGGCGGCGGGGATGCGGGGCAGAGCTTCCGCTACCTGTACCGCCACCACGAGGGCGCGGTGACCGTGCCCAATCCGCCCAGCCGCCTGGCGGTGGGGACCCTCCAGGGCTTTCTGGACCGCTATCTGGAAGCCCACGGAGGGCGGATTGACTACATCCATGGGGAAGAGGAGGCCCGGCGGCTGGGAAGCGGGGACAACTGTATGGCCTTCCTGCTGCCGGCTTTGGATAAGCGGGAGCTGTTTCCCGCCGTGATTCGAGGCGGAGTGCTGCCCTGCAAAACCTTCTCCATGGGGACCGCTAACGATAAGCGGTTTTACCTGGAGTGCCGCAGGCTGATCAGAGGATAAGCGCCCGCTTGCCTTTGGCGCACCCCCGCTGCACCGGCAAAAGGAGGAGTCCCTTATGTCCACCCTGACCCTTTCCGCCTGCGCGAAACTGAATCTGACCCTGGACGTGGCGGGCCGCAGGCCCGACGGCTACCATGAAATGCGGATGGTGATGCAGTCCGTCTCCCTCGCGGATGAAATCACGCTGGACTTCGGAACCAGCCAGGGCATTTCGGTCCGCACCAATCTGGGCTTTCTCCCCAACGACCGGCGGAACCTGGCCTGGTCCGCCGCCGCCGCCTTTGAGGCCGCGGTCAAACAGCCCGTCAACGTGACCGTCTCCATTCGCAAACAGATCCCGGTCTGCGCCGGCACCGGCGGCGGCAGCAGCGACGCCGCCGCCGTGCTGCGGGGGCTGAACCAGCACTATCAGACCGGCCTCACCCCCTTGGAGCTGGCCCGGCTGGGGGAGGCGGTGGGGTCTGATGTGCCCTACTGTGTGCTGGGCGGCACCGCCCTGGCCGGGGGCAGGGGCGAAGTCCTCACGCCCCTGCCGGACCTGCCGGACTGCTGGCTGGTGCTGTGCAAACCCGCCTTTTCTATCTCTACTCCGGAGCTGTTCCACGCGGCGGATGCCGTCCGCCTCCGCTGCCACCCGGACACAACCGGCGTTTTGCAGGCCCTGGAGGCAGGAGACCTGACCGGCGTGGCCCGCCGGATGTACAATGTGTTTGAGGACGTGCTGCCCATCTCCCGGGCCAACGAGGTTCAAAGCATCAAAAGCGCTCTGCTCAGCTGCGGGGCGCTGGGAGCCTGCATGAGCGGCACCGGCCCCACCGTCTTCGGCCTGTTCGCTGAGGAGGAGGCCGCCCGGAAGGCCTGGCAGAGCCTGCGGGCGCTGTATCAGGACACCTTCCTGACCCGGCCAGCGGGCAGCGGGCGAACCCCAAAGTGAGCATTGGGATAAAAACAATAAAGGAGCAACAACATGATCACCGTTTCCGACCTGACCCTGCAATACGGCGGCACGCCGCTGTTTTCCCATGTGGACCTTCAATTCACACAGGGAAATTGCTACGGCATCATTGGCGCCAACGGCGCGGGGAAGTCCACCTTCCTGAAAATTCTCTCCGGCGAGCTGGACTCCACCAAGGGCGGCGTGTCCATCCTGCCCAACGTCCGCATGTCCGTGCTGAAGCAGGACCAGAACATGTACAACGACTACACCGTGATGGATACCGTCATCATGGGCAACAAGCGGCTTTACGACATCGGCAAGCAGAAGGAAGCCCTGTACGCCAAGGAGGAGATGACCGACGAGGACGGCATGCTGGCCTGCGAGCTGGAGGCGGAGTACGCCGAGCTGGGCGGCTGGGAGTCCGAGTCTGACGCCTCCCGGATTCTCCAGGGCCTGGGGATTCCGGTGGACCTGCATTACGAGCAGATGGCGTCCATGGACGGCCGGGATAAAGTGAAGGTGCTGCTGGCGCAGGCCCTGTTCGGCAATCCGGACATTCTGATGATGGACGAGCCCACCAACAACCTGGATATCAACGCGGTCAACTGGCTGGAGGACTTCCTGCTGGATTTCCCCGGCACGGTCATCGTGGTCAGCCACGACCGGCACTTCCTCAACACCATCTGCACCCATATTGTGGACATCGACTACAACAAAATCAAGATGTACGTGGGCAACTACGAATTCTGGTATGAGTCCTCCGAGCTGATGCAGAACCTCATCAAGAACCTGAACAAGAAGAATGAGGAGAAAATCAAGGAATTGCAGGAGTTCATCTCCCGCTTCTCCGCCAACAAGTCCAAGTCCAAGCAGGCCACGTCCCGCCGGAAGCTGCTGGAGAAGCTGACGGTGGAGGAGATGCCCGCCTCCTCCCGCCGGTATCCCTGGGTGGCCTTCAAGCCGGACCGGGAGGTGGGCAAGGACATCCTCTTCGTCACCGATGTGAGCAAGACCATCGACGGGGTGAAGGTGCTGGACAAGGTTTCCTTCATCGTCAACCACGACGACAAGATTGCCCTGGTGGGAGACAACGAGCTGGCCCACACCACCCTGTTCCAGCTGCTGATGGGGGAGCTGGAGCCGGATGAGGGCACCATCAAATGGGGCCAGACCACCAGCCAGTCCTACTTCCCCAAGGACAATTCCCCCTATTTCAACGACTGCAAGGACAACCTGGTGGAATGGCTCCGCCAGTTCTCCCCGGACCCTCAGGAGAGCTATCTCCGGGGCTTCCTGGGCCGGATGCTGTTCTCCGGCGAGGATGTGTACAAGCCGGTGCAGGTGCTTTCCGGCGGCGAGAAGGTGCGGTGCATGCTGTCCCGGATGATGCTGTCCGGGGCCAATGTGCTGCTGCTGGACCAGCCCACCAACCACCTGGATCTGGAGTCCATCGCGGCGCTGAACAACGGGCTGATGGACGTGAAGTGCAACATGCTGCTGGCCTCCCACGACCACCAGATGATTCAATCCGTGTGCAACCGGGTCTTTGACTTCACCCCGGACGGGAAGCTCATTGACCGCCGGATGACCTATGACGAGTATCTGGCCGCGAATGCGCCGGAAAACTAAGAAGCTGTACCAATAGCCTCAGCGCGCGTCCTTGCGGCCAAAATGGCCGTTGGCATCGTTAAAAAAGCTTGAAATACATCCAGTATTCCTGCGCTTTTTTGCCTTGCCAACAACGATTTTGGCTCGCAACTTCCCGCACTTCACCTAATGGTACAGCTTCTAAAAGACCGGCCCTGGAATCCGAAAAAGATTCCGGGGCTGATTTTTCGCGGAAAGACCGGTCGTAAATCAGTGGTTCCCCAGGGGCACGGCGGGGGCAGGGTCCGATGAGGTCATCGGGCTCTGCATGCGGCAGTGAACCGGATCCGGTACGTCGGGCTTTGCAAGATAAACATCCTGTTCCGCCGGGAACCTTTTCTTCCCAAACCTCGTCTATATCAGCAGAATTCCAAAAAACCGGAAGGGAGGCGGGGCAAATGAAGCCCAAAGCCTTGCTTGCCTATTCCCTGGGACATTTCTGGGTGGACTTCAGCTGCGCGCTGCTGATGTTCTCTCTGTCCGGACAGGGGGACTGGGCGCTGTGTGTGCTGCTCTATAACTTCAGCGCCTTCGCCCTGCAAATGCCCATCGGCCTGCTGGCGGACCAGTGGAACAGGAACAGCCGGACCGCGGCGCTGGGCTGTGGGCTGGCCGCGCTGGGGTGGGCCCTTTCTCCGATCCCTGTGGCCGCGGCGCTCTCGGCGGGGCTGGGAAATGCCTGTTTTCATGTGGGCGGCGGTATTCAGGTGCTGGAGGACGGCGGGGACAGGGCCGCGCCTTTGGGCGTTTTTGTTTCTCCGGGCGCGTTCGGCATTTTCTTCGGCACGCTGCTGGGCCGTTCGTCCGGGTTTTCCGGCTTGGCCGCTGCTGCGGGCCTGCTGGGCTTCGCGCTTGGCTTTTGCTTGCTGGAGTCCCGCGGGGAAGGAAAACCCGCTCCGTCAGCCCGGGACCTGAACCGGAACGTCCTGTGGGCGCTGGCCTGCTGTTTTCTGGTCGTGGTGCTGCGCTCCTACCTGGGCATGATTCTGTCCTTCCCCTGGAAGACGGGAGCCTGGAGCCTTTGGGTGATCTGCGCGGTCGTCTCCGGCAAGGCGGCAGGGGGCTTCCTGGGGGACCGGCTGGGGATGCTTCCGGCGTCGGTTCTGTCCCTGGGCCTGTCAACGGTCCTGTTCTGCCTGAGCGGCTTCCCCCTGGCCGGAACCGCGGCGGTGTTCTTCTTCAACATGACCATGCCCATCACGCTGTGGGCGGCGGCACAGCTGCTCCCGGACCGAAAGGGGTTTGCCTTTGGCATGCTGACCTTCGCCCTGTTCCTGGGCTTTCTGCCCGTCTGGCTGGGGTGGCCTCCTCTGCTCCACGGCGGGAGCGGCTACGCGGTTGGAGCGCTGTGCTCGCTGGCCCTGCTGGTCCTGGGGCTGAAGCGGGGGCGGTTTTGATGGACCTGTTTCTTTCCCTGGCGGGGTCCCTCATTCTGACCCTCCTGCTGGAGCTGGGGCTTGCCCTCCTGTGGGGGGTCAAGGGGGAGGACTTGACCACGGTGGCGCTGGCCAATGTGCTGACCAACCCGGTTGTGGTGCTGTGCCATCATGTTACAGGCTGGTACGCGCCTGGGTTCCGGACTGCCGTCACGCTGGCCCTGGAGCTGGGGGCGGTCCTGGTGGAGGGGCTGGTTTACGGCCGCCGCAGCCGGATTGTCCGGCCGCTGGCCTTCTCCCTGTGGGCCAACGCCGTTTCCTTCCTCACCGGGCTGCTGCTGTTTTGACAAGCTGATGGAAGAGAAAAGAGGTATGTTTATGAAAAAGAAGTTTTTTACCCTGTTCCTGGCCCTGCTGGCTGTTCTGGCCCTGGCGTCCTCCGCCTCTGCCGATGTCATTTGGGAGCCGGTAAACTCCTTTTACGAAAGACACAAAGAGGAATGTACCTATGTCAACCGTGCCTATCAGCTGGAAGGGTATGGCGGCACGGTGACCGTCTTTACCGCCCCCAACGGCATGAGCAAGGTCACGCTGGAGAATGGCACTCGGGGCCGCGTCCAGTTCACCTGGAAGGGGATCGGAGTGGCCTGGGGCTATCTATACCAGCTGAACGGCAGCGACGCGGAGGGCTGGGTCCCCATGGACGACCTGTCCCTCATCTACGACAGCAAGCAGTTTGTCGAAGACCATAAGGCGGAGATTCAGGAGCTGGAGGAAGTGCCGGTGGATTTCCAGGAGGCGGTGCTCTACAGCTACCCCAATGGTCCGCTGAAGGGGTACACATTGGAAGAGGACCCCGACTATCTCCTCTTTTCCCAGGCATTTGACAAGCTTTACACAGACGAAAACGGTCTTCGCTGGGGCCATATCAGCTACTATTTTGGACATGAGGACGGCTGGGCCTGCCTGGACGGCCCCATGAACGAGGGGCTGGACACCAACATTGTTCCGGTGGCCCCCTCAGCCGCCCAGACGCGGGGCAGCGTCACGGTTACCCCTGGACTGCCGGTGCTTCCGTCTGCCATCGGTCTGGTCGCGGCGGTTGTCGCGGCAACTGTGGTGCTGATTCGGCGGAAAAAGCGGAACAGCCCGGATGCCTGAGCGCGCCGCCGCTCATAAAAAACCAGCTCCGGAGCCTGTTCGGGTTCCGGAGCTGGTTTTTTTTAAGATGCCTTGCAGAAGACCTGGCGGCGGGGGCACGGCCCGATGGGGTCATCGGGCCCTACGTGACCATAAGCGCTGAGCGTTTGCGCCCCAAAAGCAAGTGTCGTTTCGTCCTTCAAGAAAAAGAACAGCCGTTACTTCCGTCCTCCGAAGCTGCCGCGTCCGCCGCCGGAGCGTCCGCCACCGAAGGAACCGCCGGAGCGTCCGCCGCCGAAGGAGCCTCCAAAGCCGCCGCCGTGACGGCCGCTGCCGAAGGACCCGCCGGAGCGTCCGCCGCCGAAGGAGCCTCCAAAGCCGCCGCCGTGACGGCCGCTGCCAAAGGACCCGCTGTTTCCTTTATTGCCGCCGGAGGGCCGTCCGCCGAAGCTGCCGCCAGAGGGCCGGCCAAACCCGCCGCCAGAGGGCGGCCGGGGCCCGCCGGAGCCTCCAAAGCCGCCGGGCCTGCGGGGGGGAGGCGGGGGAGGCGGCGCGGACCAGCGACGCCTGTACCAGCCGTATCCGGGCCCGTGCCAGAACAGAAGGGGCCGGAAGACCACAGGGGGCGTGGGGATTCCATAATAGCGGGCGTGATAGGCGCGGTACCGGGCGCTGTCGATGGCGCTGGCAATGGCCACAAAGAGGACCAGTAAAACAATCAGGCCCGCCAGCATAGCCGCAGCGGTCCCGCCGCCGGAGGAGCCGCTTTCCACCGGCTCCAACGCGCCCAGGCCGAAGGTGCTGTAGTAGAGCTCGTTGAGGGCGTTATAGAGCCGGGGAACCGCGACGTCATACCGCCCATCCAGAAAATCCTGGCCCAAGTACTCGGCCAGATAGCTTCTGGACATGCTGTCGGTGAGCATGGTGGTAAAGCCGTCGCCAGCGGCCAGATAGGACTCGCCGGAAGCGGGCGCCAAGGCCAGGATGGCGTCGCTCTCCTCCAGCCCCAGCCGCCAACCGGCATCATAGGCGTAATCGTCCAGCGGGACGGACAAGTCCCGGACCGTGACCACCGCGACCACGCTGTTGTAACGCTGGTCCCAGTTGGCGCAGTAAAGGGCCAGCTGGTTTTCCACCGAAGAGGACAGGATACTGGCGCCGTCCACAATCAGCTTCCGGTAATCGGACGTGCTCAGGGAGGTGTCCAGGGCGGAGCCGCCAGTGGGCAGCGGGACCGGCTGTGCGGTCCTGCTCCGCAGCAGGCCGATGCCAATGGCCGCGGCAATCATGAGGACGGTAATCAGAATGGCGGCTGGATATTTTTTCAATGCTTTCATAAAAAGAGACCCCTTTTTTCCACTTTCTTGAAAGAAAGTGGAGCAAAGAACTTTAAACTGGTTCTACCGGAAATCTGCCATGAGAACGCAGTTTTCCACTTTCTTGAAAGAAAGTGGAGCAAAGAACTTCAAACTGGTTCTACCGGAAACCTGCCATGAGAACGCAGTTTTCCACTTTCTTGAAAGAAAGTGGAGCAAAGAACTTTAAACTGGTTCTATCGGAAACCTGCCATGAGAACGCAGTTTTCCACTTTCTTGAAAGAAAGTGGAGCAAAGAACTTCAAACTGGTTCTATCGGAAATCTGCCATGAGAACGCAGTTTAAAGTTCTTTTGCCTACTTTTCTTTCAAGAAAAGTAGGTCAGCGGAGTTCCAGGAGCTTCTGTTTCAGCTCGCCCTCGATTTTGGTCAGCTCGACTTCCGCCTCACGGCGCTTCTGAGCGCCTTCCTTCTGGATCTTCATCACCTCGTCCAGGGTGGAAATGAGCTGCTCATTGGTGTGCTGGAGGGTCTGAATGTCGACCACGCTCCGTTCCGCCTCGCGGGCGGTCTCAATGGTGCCAACCTTGAGCATGTCGGCGTTTTTCTTCAGCAGCTCGTTGGTCATATTGGTCACCGCGTTCTGGGCGGCCGTGGCCTGACGGGAGTGCTCCAGACCCAGGGAGAGCACCATCTGGCTCTTCCACAGGGGAATGGTGTTGACCAGGGAGGACTGAATTTTCTCCACCATCAGGGTGTCGTTGTTCTGGAGCATCCGGGTCTGGGGGCCCATCTGGATGGAAATCATCCGGGTCAGCTCCAGGTCGTGGAGCTTCTTGTCAAACCGGTCGCAGAGGTTTACCAGGTCGTTGTAGGCCTGAGCGTCCTCCTGAGCGCCGCTCTGCTGGGCCTTTTTCCGCAGATCCTCCAGCTCCCCGGACCGGACCGCCGCCAGCTTCTTTTTTCCGGCCAGGATATACATGGTGAGCTCCTTGTAATACTGGGTGTTCAGCTCGTACATCTGGTCCAGCATGGCCACGTCCTTGAGCAGCGTGACCTGATGGTTCTCCAGCACGCTGACAATTTTGTCCACGTTGACCTCGGCCTTGGCGTACTGGGCCTTGAAGTCCTCCAGCTGGCTTTTGCCCTTCTGGAACAGGCCGAAAATGCCCTTTTTCTTCTCCTCCTCCGGGCTGAAGTTCTTCAGCTGGACCACCAGACTGGCCAGAGCGTCGCCCACCTCGCCCAGATCCTTGGTGCGGACGGAGTTCAGCGCGGATTCCGAGAAGTTGGCGATGTTCTTCTGAGCGGCAGAGCCGTACTGCATGACCTGGCTGGAGTCGGTGATGTCAATTTTCTCCGCGAAATCAGCCACGGCCTTTTTCTCCGCCTCGGAGAGCAGGCGCTCATCCATATCCACCGGCGGCGCTTCCGGCTTCTTCTGCTCCGGCGCGGCAGGCGCGGCGGAGGGGTTCAGGGTCAGCGTGGGCGCGGCAGGCTCCAGGGTGGGGCCGGGCGCGGGGGCCTGGGCCGCGGCGGCTTCTGTGGGATTCAAGGTCAGTTGAACACCGTTGTCTTGATTGGACATGATAAAGTTCCTCCTCTTTCTATATACGCTTTTAGAAGCTGTACCAATAGGTGACGGTATGCAGATTGGCGAGAAAATTTTTTGTCTGGCAAGGAAGAAACTTGCAGGAATCCTGACGGATTTCAAGAGTTTCTGACGCAGCCAGACGAAAAATTTTCCGTCAAGATACGTGCCGGCGCCTATTGGTACAGCTTTTATTGCTGCGGCGTTGATTTGAAATCCGTGTTTTCCGTCAGCCCCTCCTGGGCCATCATCTGCTCCAGCACCTTGATGTCAGCGGAGATATCCAGGGCCTCGTCTCTGAACAGGGCGTCCAGCTGCCGGTCAAAGGCGGCGGCCACAGAGCCAAGCATCTGCTCGATTTTGCCCTTGGTTCCGTCGATATTGGCCCCGGAAACTCCGGCGCCGTCCATCCGGTCATAGGCGTTGAGCAGCTTGATGGTGGTGGGCAGGTAATAGTTCAAAAACCGGCGAATCTGGGACTTCTTTTCCGGATGCTCCAGCACATAGGCAAAGATACTCTGTGTGGTGGATTCCATGTGCGAGATTTGCGCGGTCAGGGTGGGGCCGGTGATGTTGTCGTTGAGGCGGCGGAGCTCGGACAGGGCCCGGTCCCGCCCGGCGGTCAGCTCCCGCTGTTCTGGCGTCAGGCTGGATTCCTCCTTCTCCGGCTCAGGCTGGGCCTCCGGCTTGGGCGCCTCCGAAGGCCGGGACGAATCCGGCTCCTGAATGACCCGTGTGGGGAAGATGGACCGGGCGGTCAGAAAGACCAGAAGGGAGGTCAGGCCGCAGACCAGATAGTCCAAAGGCCGGTACAGGGGCAGAAACCAAGCGTAAATCAGCCAGGCCGCGCCCACGGCATAGACCGGGACTACGGACCGCTTTTTGACTGTTTTCATGAAAAAGCCTCCTTGCGCGTTCCGGGAAGTGGCAACTGTCTTCTATTGTACCCGCAAATGGTGGGCGGTGTCAAGAAACTAAAGCAAGAAACTCAGGTTCTCGGTTGACATTCCTTCCATCTTTGTTTAAAATGGAGACTTAAGGAACTGCTCATTCCCATGAAAACCTAGTTTGAAGTTCTTTTTGCTTCTTTTTCTGGCTTCGCTCAGACGGACTCCACTAAGCTTTTGCTCCGCAAAAGCAAGTGTCGTTCAGTCTTTTAAGAAAAAGAAGAAGAAAAAATACAAAAGGAAGAATCTAATCTATGATGACCCTCGACAGCTTCAAAGCGGCGCGGAGCGTGCTTGCTGGCGTAATCGCCAAGACCAGCCTCATCTACAGCCCCGCTTTTACCAAGGCCACCGGCAACAACGTTTACATCAAGCCGGAAAACATGCAGATCACCGGCGCGTATAAAATCCGGGGCGCGTACTTTAAAATCAGCACCCTCAGCGAGGAGGAGAAGGCCAAAGGGCTGATTACCGCCTCCGCTGGCAACCACGCCCAGGGCGTGGCCTACGCCGCCCAGGCGGCGGGGGTCAAGGCGGTGATCGTCATGCCCACCACCACGCCCCTGGTCAAGGTGAACAACACCAAGGATTACGGCGCGGAGGTGGTGCTTCACGGCGAGACCTTTGACGACGCGGCGGCCCTGGCCTCCCAGCTCAGCCAGGAAAAGGGCTGCACCTACGTCCACCCCTTCAACGACCCCGCCATCGCCACCGGACAGGGCACCATCTCTTATGAGATTTTCCAGGACCTTCCTGACGTGGATGTCATTCTGGTGCCCATCGGCGGGGGCGGGCTGGCCTCGGGCGTGTCCACCCTGGCAAAGCTCCTCAACCCCAGCGTAAAGGTGCTGGGGGTGGAGCCGGTGGGCGCGGCGTCCATGAAGGCGTCGGTGGAGGCGGGGCACATTGTCACCCTGCCCACGGTGAACACCATTGCCGACGGCGTGGCGGTGAAGACGCCCGGCGATCAAATTTTCCCCTATATCCAGCAGAATATTGACGGCATCATCACCATTGAGGACGGCGAGCTGGTGGATGCCTTCCTGGACATGACGGAAAAGCACAAGATGATTGTGGAGAACGCGGGCCTGCTGACCATCGCGGCCCTGTCCCACCTGAAGGCGGAGGGGAAGAATGTGGTGTCCATTCTCTCCGGGGGCAATATGGACGTGATTACCATGTCGTCGCTGATTCAGCACGGGCTCATCAACCGGGGGAGGGTGTTCACCTTCTCGGTTCAGCTGCCGGACCGGCCGGGCGAGCTGCTGAATGTGGCGCGGATTGTGGCGGAGGCCAACGGCAACATCATCAAGCTGGAGCACAATCAGTTTGTGTCCATCAACCGGCAGTCCGCGGTAGAGCTCCGGGTGACGCTGGAGGCTTTCGGGCATGTCCACAAGCAGAGTATTCTGAACGCCATGAAGGAAAACGGCTACGAGGCCCGGGAGGTCCGCACCGCCGATTTCTACACCTGACTTCTTTTTCTTGAAAGAAAAAGAAGCAAAAAGAACTTGAAACGGTTGGCTCCGCGGTTGAATCTCAGGAGCCTTTGCCCTTTGGGAGTCTGCCGCTGCGGGGAAAGCCGGAGCAGTCCGTTCCCCTCAGAAGGGCAGCGCACCCTCATGGGAGGCATGGCAGTCCGCCAGCATAAAGTTCTTTGCCAAGCTTTCTTTCAAGAAAGCGGGGGGCTGGCCGCCGGACGGAGCCGGTGGCCAGCCATCTATATGATGCGGCGCGCCTGCGGGCCGCGTGACACGGGCCGGGGACCGGTGGGAACAGGGGAACGGTCCGCCGGAGCCCGCGGCGTCATCCGCTTGGTTTATCCTATGCCCAAGACAGGGGTTCGGTGCGGCCTTTTTTGGGGTTCTTTTCTTGAGCGAAAAGAACCCGGCAGCCTGAAGAGCCAAAAGAACGTTAAACTGCCGTTCCCGCTGCATTTTGCGCCAACACGCAGGAGGTGCTTATGACAAACATCAAAATTGCCCCCTCCATTCTTTCCGCCGACTTCACCCGCCTGGGGGAGGGGGTGGACCTCATCCGCACCGCCGATTACGTCCATTTCGATGTGATGGACGGCGCGTTTGTGCCCAATATTTCCTTCGGCATCCCGGTGCTCCAATCCGTCCGGAAGGCCACGGATCTGTTCCTGGACGTGCATCTGATGATTGAAAAGCCCGTCCGCTACATCGACGCCTTCGCCAAGGCCGGGGCGGACCTGCTTTCGGTCCACCTGGAGGCCGACGGCCCCGCGGGCATCCGGGAGGCCCTCCGGGCCATGGAGGCCAACGGCGTCAAGAGGGCGGTGGCCCTGCGGCCCATCACCGCCGCCCGTGCCATCCTGCCCTACCTGGAAGACCTGGACCTGGTGCTGGTCATGACCGTGGAGCCGGGCTTCGGGGGCCAGTCCTTCCGCATGGACCAGCTGGACACCATCCGGGAGGTCCGGAGCCTGATTGAGCGGTATCATCCCGCCTGTGAGCTGGAGGTGGACGGCGGCGTCAACCTGGAAACCGCCGCCCTGGCGGCGGAGGCTGGCGCGAATGTGCTGGTGGCCGGGTCCGCCGTGTACGGCGCGGCGGACATTCCGGCTCAAATCGAGGCCCTGCGGGCCGCGTGCCGGTGAGAAACGGAGGAACCTATGGAGTATTTTCCCCCAGCCCTGGAAAACCTGGTGGAGCAGTTTGCCCGCCTGCCGGGCATTGGCAGCAAGACCGCCCAGCGGCTGGCTTTTTTCGTGCTGAACCTGCCGGAGGAGGACGCCCGGACCTTCGCCGAAGCGATTTTAGAGGCCAAGCAGACCGTGACCTGCTGCCCGGTGTGCCAGAACCTGACGCAGGGCGAGGGGCCCTGCGCCATCTGCCGCAGCGTGAAGCGGGACCAATCGACCGTGTGCGTGGTGGCCGACCCCAAGGATGTGGTGGCCATGGAGCGGGCCAGAGAGTACAACGGACTTTACCATGTGCTCCACGGGGTGATTTCCCCCATGAATCACGTGGGGCCGGACGATTTGCACATCAGCTCATTGGTGGGGCGGGTCAGCGGCGGAGGAATTCAGGAGGTCATCATGGCCACCAACCCGGACACGGAGGGGGAGGCCACCGCCATGTACCTGTCCCGGCTGCTGAAGCCCTTCGGGGTGAAGACCACCCGGCTGGCCTACGGCATCCCGGTGGGCGGACACCTGGAGTACGCCGACGACGCCACCCTGATGCGGGCCCTGGAAGGCCGAAGAGAGATGTGATGGAGCGGCTCTTAATCCTGGGCAGCGGCGGGGCTGGGAAGTCCACCCTGGCCCGGCGGCTGGGGGAGCGGACCGGCCTGCCGGTGATTCACCTGGACCGGATGTGGTGGAGGCCCGGCTGGGTGAACCGCTCCCGGGAGGAGTTCGACCGCCTGCTGGAGCGGGAATTGGCCGGGGACCGCTGGATTATCGACGGGAATTACGACCGGACCCTGGGGCTGCGGCTGGCCAGAGCGGACACGGTGGTGTTTCTGGACTATCCGGTCCGGACCTGCCTCTGGGGTGCCCTGCGGCGGGTGGTCCGCTACCGGGGGAAGAGCCGCCCGGATATGACGGAGGGCTGTCCGGAACGGCTGGACCCGGAGTTCGTGAAGTGGATTCTGGAGTTCCGGCGGGAGATACGGCCCCAGACGCTGGCCCGGCTGGCGGCGTGGGACGGGGAGGTTCATTCCTTTTCCCGCCGCCGGGACTGCGAGGCGTGGCTGAAGGTTCTTTGAGAGAAAAGCTCTGCTTCCGGACTGGGAAGCGGAGCTTTTGTTTGTTTGGATGCCGGAATTTTTTGCATTTTTGGCGTCTTTCACGTTGCGCGGGCCGAACATCCATGCTATAATGTCAAAGATTTTACATGTAATGTGGAGTAGTGGAGCTATGTGGATTTCAAATCGCTGGACGGATTATGAGCTGATTGACTGCGGCCGGGGGGAGAAGCTGGAGCGCTGGGGGGACAAGCTGCTGGTGCGGCCGGACCCCCAGGCCATCTGGAACACGCCCCGCAGGCATCCGGGCTGGAAGAAGCACGACGCCCGGTATGCCCGCTCGTCCACGGGCGGGGGGCAGTGGGAGGCCAACCGCCTGCCGGAGCGCTGGACGGTCCGCTATGGGGGCCTGACCTTCAACGTCAAGCCCATGAACTTCAAGCACACGGGGCTCTTTCCCGAGCAGGCGGTGAACTGGGACTTTGCCCAACAGATGATTCAGGGCGCGGGCCGGGAAATCAGCGTGCTCAACCTGTTCGCCTACACCGGCGGGGCCACGGCGGCCTGCGCGGCGGCGGGGGCGAAGGTGTGCCATGTGGACGCGGCCAAGGGCATGGTGTCCTGGGCGAAGGAGAACGCCAAAGCCTCCGGGCTGGAAAACGCGCCCATCCGCTGGATTACCGACGACTGCGCCAAGTTCGTGGAGCGGGAAATCCGGCGGGGGCGGCGCTACGACGCCATTATCATGGACCCGCCCTCTTACGGGCGGGGGCCCTCCGGCGAGATTTGGAAGCTGGAGGAGCATTTATATCCCTTTGTGGAGCTGGCGGCGGGGGTGCTGTCGGAGCAGCCTCTGTTTGTCATCATCAATTCCTACACCACAGGGCTGGCGCCCTCGGTGCTGGGGTACATTCTGGACACCCTGGTGACGCCGGAGCACGGCGGACATACGGAATGTCAGGAGCTGGGGCTCCCGGTCACGGTCAACGGCCTGGCCCTGCCCTGCGGCTCTACAGGACGTTGGATTTCTCCTTCTTTTTCTTGAAAGAAAAAGAAGCAAAAAGAACTTCAAGCTGCGCTCTATTGCCAGATTTTCAGTAGAATCAGTTTAAAGTTCTTTTGGTTCTTTTCTTTCAAGAAAAGAACAATTCTGCGAAAACGAGGACAACGACATGGCAAACGCGATCATTGAGACAAAAGACCTGAGATTTTCCTACACCGGGGGCCAAACGGTGCTGGACGGGGTGGACCTGACCATTGAGGAGGGCTCTTTCGTGGCGGTGCTGGGGCACAACGGCTCGGGGAAGTCCACCCTGGCCAAGCATATGAACGCCATCCTGCTGCCCACCGGCGGCGCGGTCTACGTGGCGGGCACGGACACCGGGGACGAGGAAAAGCTGCTGGACATCCGGCGGACCGTGGGCATGGTGTTCCAGAACCCGGACAACCAGATTGTGGCCAATGTGGTGGAAGAGGACGTGGCCTTCGCGCCGGAGAACCTGGGGGTGCCGCCGGAGGAAATCCGCCAGCGGGTGGACGAGGCCCTGGAGATGGTGGGCATGACCGGGTACACCACCCATGCCCCCCATCTGCTCTCCGGCGGACAGAAGCAGCGGGTAGCCATCGCGGGCGTGATTGCCATGCGGCCCCGGTGCATCGTTCTGGACGAGCCCACCGCCATGCTGGACCCGGTGGGGCGGCAGGAGGTGCTGTCCACCATCCGGGAGCTGAACCGGAAGCTTGGCATTACGATGGTGCTGATTACCCACCACATGGACGAGGCGGCTCAGGCCGGGCGGCTGATTGTGATGAGCAAGGGCCGGGTCGTCCACGACGGACCGCCGGAGGAGGTGTTTCAAAAGGTGGAGGACCTGAAGGCGCTGGGCCTCACGGTGCCCGAGCCGGTGGAGCTCATTTGGCGGCTGAGAAACGAGGGCGTCGATATCCCCTTGGGGCCGCTGACCGTGGAGGAGTGCGCCCAGGCGGTCTACCGGGCGCTGGCGTGAGGTGTACCTCCGGGTATTACGGATGTCATTCGACGGTAGGGCCCGATGGGGTCATCGGGCCCTACAGACATGCAGCTGGCCGAAGTAGAACCAGCTCGAAGTTCTTTGCCAAGCTTTCGTTCAAGAAAGCGGAGACGGCCTGATGGAACGGCCCGCTCTACATGCTGTACCTCTGAACCGGCGCGTCAAACGCCTGAAGCCACGGCCCGATGGGGTCATCGGGCCCTACAGACATGCAGCTGGCCGAAGTAGAACCAGCTTGAAGTTCTTTGCCAAGCTTTCGTTCAAGAAAGCGGGCGTGACCTTTCTTAAGAAGGCATGCACCACACAAAAAAAGGATGGAATTGATTTTGGAACCAATACTGGAAACGAGGCATTTGACCCACACCTACAGCATGGGCACCCCCTTTCAGCGGGACGCCCTCACCAGCGTGGATTTTACCGTCTACCCCGGGGAATACCTGGGCGTCATCGGCCACACCGGATCAGGCAAATCCACGCTGATTCAGCACCTCAACGGACTCCTCAAGCCCACCTCGGGCACGGTCCTCTTTCAGGGACAGGATATCTGGGCCGCCAAGGAGCGCACCCGCCAGATTCGCTTCCAGGTGGGCCTGGTGTTCCAATACCCGGAATACCAGCTCTTTGAGGAGACCGTTTACAAGGACATCGCCTTCGGACCCGCCAATATGGGCCTGGACGGGAAGGAAATTGACCGCCGGGTCCGGCAGGCGGCGGAGTTCGTGGGCCTGAAGGAAGCCACGCTGGAGAAGTCCCCCTTCGAGCTCTCCGGCGGCCAGAAGCGCCGGGTGGCCATCGCGGGGGTCATCGCCATGGAACCGGCGGTGCTGGTGCTGGACGAGCCCACCGCCGGTCTGGACCCGATGGGGGTGGAGAGCATCCTAAAAAATATCCGGGACTACCACGAAGCCAAAAACGCCGCCATCGTCATGGTGTCCCACTCCATGGAGGACGTGGCCCGGACCGCAGACCGGCTGGTGGTGGTCAACGATGGGAAGATCCCCTATGCGGGCACGCCCCGGGAGGTGTTTTCCCACGGCGCGGAGCTGGAGGCCATGGGCCTGGGCATCCCCAAGGTGACGTCGGTGTTCCACCGGCTGCGTCAGCTGGGGCTGGACATCGACCCGTCCGTGTACACGATGGAGGAGGCGGTTTCCGCCCTTCTGGCGCGGAAAGGAGGGCGGAGATCATGCTGAAGGATATCACGCTGGGCCAGTATTTCCCCGGCAATACGGTGGTTCACAGGCTGGACCCCCGGACCAAGCTGCTGCTGACCGTGGTTTACATTGCGGCGCTGTTTCTGGCGGAACAGCTGGTGAGCTACGGGATTCTTCTGGCGGCGCTGGCGGGCTGCATCGCCCTGGCCAAGCTGAAGCCCAAGACGATTTTGAAGGGCCTGAAGCCGGTCCTGGTCATTTTGATTCTCACCGCAGTGCTCAATCTGTTCTACACGCCGGGAGAAACCGTGCTGGCCCGGGTCTGGATTTTCACCATTACCCTGGAGGGCGTCTGGACGGCCTTCTTTATGGTGCTGCGGATTATGATGCTGATTACCGGCACCTTCCTGCTGACCTACACCACCTCGCCCATCCTGCTGACAGACGGGCTGGAGAGCCTGCTGAATCCCTTGAAGAAGCTCCATGTGCCCGTCCACGAGCTGGCCATGATGATGTCGATCGCGCTGCGGTTCATTCCTACCCTGATTGAGGAGACGGACAAAATCATGTCCGCCCAGCGGGCCAGAGGCGCGGACTTCGATTCGGGCAACCTGATTCAGAAGGCAAAGGCCCTGCTGCCCCTGCTGGTGCCCCTGTTCATCTCGGCGTTCCGCCGGGCCGACGAGCTGGCGGTGGCCATGGAGTGCCGGTGCTATCACGGCGGCGAGGGCCGGACCAGGATGCGCCAGCTCAAGTATGAGCGGAGGGACGCGCTCGCCCTGATATTCGGCCTGGTCATTGCCGCCGTGGTGGGCGTATTGGGCTGGATGGGGCTGTAAAGGAATTTAGCTTGCCAGATAAAAAAGCGGTTGGAATGCCGCTCCAGCCAAGGGCAAAAGGGAGGGATGAGGGCATCCCTCCGGCGAACGTTTCAGGAGGGTTTCCGCCTGATTGAAGCGGCGAATACACTGTTTGATAAACGCGCGGGGCCGGATAGTGCTGTAAAGGACTTCTGCTTGCCAGATGGAAGGGAAGACAAACTGCCGCGCCGCCTACAGCCCGCGCACGCCTAAAAGGAGGAGTTGGAAGATGGAGATTCGGCCTGCTGCTTTGGCGGACCTGGACGCTATCATGGAGATTTACGAGCATGCCCGGACCTACATGGCCGAGCAGGGAAACGCCAGTCAATGGGGGCAGTTCTACCCCTTCCGGGAGCTGCTGGAGGAGGACATCCGGAAGAACCAGTGCTATGTCTGCACAGTGTCCGGCCAGGTGTGCGGCGTGTTTGTGCTGGTTCTGGGGGAGGAGCCCAATTACCGGGTGATTGAGGGGGGAAGCTGGAAAAACAGCAACCCCTACGGCGTCATTCACCGGCTGGCCAGCGGCGGGACGGTTCCCGGCGTGTTCGGGGCCTGCCTGGAATTCTGCAAGGCACAAATCCCTGACTTGCGGGCGGACACCCACGAGAATAACCGCACCATGCAGCATCTGCTGGAGAAGTACGGCTTTGAGCGGCGGGGCGTCATCCGCATTCAGGACGGCGACACCGTGGACGGGAGCTCCAGGATTGCCTATCAGCTGTGAGGCGGACGGAGGCGGCGGCGGGGGCCTGCCCCCGCCGTGCCAAAGCGTACCGGTTTAGCACACCGCACGAATTTGGACCGTTTTAAGAAAATCTAAATGGATGTTTAAAGACTTATGAGGAATATTGCGTTAAAATTGATGTATGTGGGCACGGCCTATCACGGCTGGCAGGTGCAGAAGAACGCGGTCTCCGTGGCGGAGACCCTGGAAAAGGCCCTCTCCACCGTGGTCTGCCACCCGGTCAAATGTACCGGCGCGGGCCGCACGGACGCCGGGGTTCACGCGGAGGTCTACATTGCCAACTTCCGCACCTCCTCCGCCATTCCCTGCGACCGGATTCCCCTGGCGGTCAACACCCGCCTGCCGGACGACATTGTGGTGGTCTCCGCCCGGGAGGTCTCCGAGGGCTTCAACGCCATCGGATCCTGCATCCGCAAGGAGTACACGTACCGGGTGTTCAACTCCCGGATCCGCAACGCCTTTTACGTGGACCGGGCCTACTTCTATCCCAAGCACCTGGACGAAGGGGTCATGGCGGACGCGGCCTCCCGCTTTGTGGGCACCCATGACTTCGCCGCGGTCCGGGCGGTGGGCACCGATGTGAAAACCACGGTCCGCACGGTCTATTACTTCGACGTGGCCCGCTCCGGCGACCTCATCGAATTGAAGGCCTGCGCCAACGGGTTTCTCTACAATATGGTCCGGGCCATGGTGGGCACGGTGCTTTACGCCGCGGAGGGCAAGCTGACCCCGGACGGCATCAGCGGCATTCTGGAGCGGGGCAGCCGGACGGAGGCCGGGCCTACCGTGCCGCCAGGGGGGCTTTACATGACAAAGCTGTGGTATAACGAACCGGCCGGTCTGGAAACCGACCCGGAGGCATACAATGAGTGAAAAACGGCCGAGCCTGCTGGCGCGGCTGGCCGCGTTCCTCGTCACCGCGGCCCTGGTGGTGGGCGGGGTGGCGCTGGTGGCCTACCGGGACCGGATCAACCTGGACACCCTGCGGCGCTATCTCGCTTACCGGACGCTGGAGAAGAACGAAAGCGGCCAGGCGGCGGAATTCCACTACACCGGAGACGAGTCCAACAGCTTCGCCGCCTTGGGCAACGGCCTGCTGGTGTGCTCCAAGACCAGCATTCAGCTCTTTTCCCAGAGCGGCGCTCTTTACATCGAGAAGAACGCCAGCATGGCCAATCCGGTGGTCTCCGTTGGAGGAGGAAAGGCCGTGGTGTACGACGTGGGCGGGGAGCGGCTGTATGTGTACGCCGACCGGCAGGAGGTCTTTTCCCTGAGCGGCAAGCGGATTCTCTCCGCCCGGATGAGCGAGTCAGGGGCCCTCACCGTCATCACCCAGGGCAGCGGGTACAAGGGGGTTGTGACCGCCTACGACGCGGGCTTTCAGGAGGTCATCGACGTCAACATCTCCAGCACATTCGTCATGGACGCCGTGACCTCGCCCAACGGGCGGTGGCTGGCGGTGGTGGCTCTGGGCCAAAACGGATCCGCGTTTGAAAGCTCGCTCCGGATTTACGACACGCGGGGCAGCACCGGGGAACCGGTATCGGTTTCCAGCCTGGGGGACGATGTGGCGCTGGATATGCAATGGGACGAGGAGGGCGTCTGGGTGCAGCTGGAGCACGGGGTCGCTCTGGCGGGGGAGGACGGGACGGTGAAAGCCGTCTGGAGCAACAGCGGGCTGTACTTGAAGGAATTCTCCCTGGGGGGCGACGGGTTCGCGGCGCTGTTCATGGGCCGCTACCGGTCGGGCAATCTGGGCGAACTCATTCTGGTGGACGGCACAGGGACCCAGACCGCGGGGCTCAACATTCAGGATGAAGTGTTGTCCATCTCGGCGGCGGGCCGCTATGTGGCGGTACTGCACCCCGGGTCCCTTGTGATTTACGACCAGAATCTGGAGGCCTGCGCCACAGCCACGCTGGGCAATGAGGTCCGGCGGGTGATTCTGCGGCCGGACGGCACGGCGATGCTCATCGGGTCGGAGAGCGCCCGGCTGTATGTGCCGGGATAGGCCGCTTTTCCCCCGCGTGCGGAGAAACGATATTTGGGAGGCTTTTTATGTCAGGAATCCTGTTTGACCTTATCATTGCGGCGGTGCTGGCGTTCTCCGCCTGGCAAGGAGCCCGGAAGGGACTGGTGTTCACCCTGTTCGGGCTGCTGGCCTTTGTGGTGGCGCTGGTGGGGGCGAACCTGGCGGCTGGCTGTCTCGCGCCCAAGGCGGCGGAATTTCTCGAACCTCAATTTGCCCGGGTCATTGAAACGGCGCTGGGGGAGAGCCTGGCCCAGTCCATTCCGGACCCGGAGCGCATTCTGGACGGGGAACATGTTTTGCCGGGGCTGTTCGGCGCGATTCAGGGCACGGACCTCTATGAGGACATTTTGACCGGAGTGCTGGACTCCATGGAGACCGGCATTTCCCAGGCGGCCGGGACCCTCAGCGGGGTGATTGCCAAGGCCATTGCCCAGTCAGTGGCCCGCAGCGCCGTCTATATGGTCAGCTTCGCGGTGATTCTGGCCGTCTGGTTTGCCAGCGCCCATGTGCTGGATTTTGTCTGCGGGCTGCCCGTGCTCAGCGAGCTGAACACGGGCGGGGGAATTCTGTTCGGGCTGTTCCGGGGCGCACTGATTGTGCTGGTGGCGGCGTGGCTGTTCTGCGGGCTTCTGGGCGTGGTGCCCAAGGAGACGGTGGAGGAGACCTTTTTGCTGAAATACTTCGCCAATCCGGGGCTGGTGGGGCAGATGTTTGGTTTGTAGAAGCTGATTCTACCGGAAACCTGGCATAAGAATACAAATGAAAGTTCTTTTTGCTTCTTTTTCTTTCAAGAAAAAGAAGAAGAAAAGGATGGATGGGTATGAACGTTCCCAATTTTTTATCACTGCTCCGGCTGGCGATGGTTCCGATGTTCTGCGTGGCCTTTTTTCAGCCGCGGGAGGACGCGCACCTGATTGCCGCCGGAATTTACGCCCTGGCCTCGCTGACCGACGTGCTGGACGGCTGGATTGCCCGGCACTTCCATCAAATCACCCGGCTGGGGCGGGTGCTGGACCCGCTGGCGGACAAGCTGATGACCTTCAGCGTCATTGCCTGCATCACCATCGCAGGCATGATTCCCCTGTGGGCGGTGGTGGTCTTCTTCTGCAAGGAGGCGCTGATGGGTCTGGGTGCGCTGTCCATGTACCGGAAGGTGGACGACGTGATTCCCTCCAACCGCCTGGGCAAGGCGTCCACGGTGGCGTTCTTTGCCGTCTGCCTGGCGCTGATGCTCTTTCCCGGCATCCCCAGAGAATGGGCCGCCGCAATGATTGCCGCCGCGCTGGCGCTGACGCTGGCCGCCGCGCTGGTCTACCTGCGGGATTATTTGGCGGTGGTTGGGAGGAAGCGGAAAGAGTGAGGGGGGAACCCGTTCCCCCTCCGCCCTCGTATCAGAAGAAGTGACGGCCCCAAACAAACCAGGAAGGGAGGTCTCCGGCGGACGCGCTTGTCCGCCGGGGCGGTTTTATGTTAGATAAGGTGAAGGACATTGAGGTCCGCTACAGCCAGATAGAAGCCCAGCTGGCCGCGCCGGAGACGTACAACGACCCGGCTCTGGCCGCCCGCCTCAACCAGGAACAGAGCCAGCTGGCCCCTGTGGTGGAGGCATACCGGGCCTATGAAGCCGCCCGCAGGCTCCAGAAGGAAGCGGAAGCGCTGCTGTCCGACCCGGAGATGAAGGAGCTGGCCCAGGAGGAGCTCCAGCAGGCCAGGGCCGGACAGGAGCGGCTGGAACAGGAGCTGAAAACCCTCCTTCTGCCCCGGGACCCCAACGACAGCAAAAACGTCATCGTGGAAATCCGGGCCGGGGTGGGCGGGGAGGAAGCCGCTCTCTTCGCCCACTCCCTTTACCGCATGTACTCCATGTACGCCGAGTCCCGCCGCTGGAAGGTGGAGGTGGACAGCGCCAGTGAGACCGAGCTTGGAGGGGTAAAGGAAATCACCTTTACGATTGTTGGAAGCGGAGCCTGGTCCCGTCTGAAGTTCGAGTCAGGGGTCCATCGGGTCCAGCGGGTGCCGGAAACGGAGTCGGGAGGCCGGGTTCACACCTCCACAGCCACGGTGGCGGTGCTGCCGGAGATGGAGGAGGTCGATGCGGCGCTGAACCCGGCGGACATTGAAATGCAGGTATTCCGCTCCTCGGGCGCGGGGGGCCAGCACGTGAACAAGACCTCCTCGGCGGTGCGGCTCATCCACAAGCCCACGGGCACGGTGGTGGAGTGCCAGCAGGAGCGGAGCCAGTTTCAGAACCGGGACAAGGCCATGCGGATTCTGGCCTCCAAGCTCTACGAGGCGGAGCGGGAGCGGGTGAGCGGCGAGTACGCGGCGGAGCGCCGCAGTCAGGTGGGGTCGGGCATGCGGAACGAGCGCATCCGCACCTACAACTTTCCCCAGGGCCGGGTGACGGACCACCGGATTGGGCTGACCCTTTATAAGATTGACGCGGTGATGGACGGGGGCCTGGACGAGATCCTTGACGCCCTCCTGACCGCCGATCAGGCCGAACGGTTACTTTCTTGAACGAAAGTAACTTCAAGCTGGCGTACCGCGGTGGTCCCTTTGGGGCCCGATGAGGTCATGGGGCCTTAGAGCCTGTTCAAAATCTCCTGGCACACCGTCTGAACCGGCCTTTTTCCGTCCTGCGGCGTCAAAAATGCTCGGAATACATCCAGTATTCCTGCGCTTTTTTCCTTGCTGGACGAAAAAATTCCGGCCCATCCAGCG